>JAISOY010000030.1 GCA_031275285.1 Bacteroidales bacterium
TATTCCCGGGCAAGAAATATGCATACTGCTGCGAATTATATTGTTTCAGTGTACCGGGGGAAATTTCCTCAAACATATAGTGAATTGGTCAATATTAAGGGTATTGGAGACTACACTGCAGCAGCTATTGCATCATTTTCATTTGGAGAAGCCGTTCCGGTGGTTGACGGAAATGTTAACAGGGTAATTGCCCGCTTATATGGAATACAATATCCAATTGATAAGACAGAAGGAAAAAAACAGATACGGAAATGTGCCGAAGATACGATGGTCAGATCTTCACCTGCTATTTATAATCAGGCTATTATGGAATTTGGTGCACTGCAGTGTGTACCACATAATCCTGATTGTGAAATATGTATTCTTAAATCCTTTTGCGTTGGGTATGCCAAGGAACTGGTATCGGAACTTCCGGTCAAATCCAAGATAATGAATATCAAAACACGGTACTTTCATTATTTAGTGGTAAATTACAAGAATGATACATACCTGCAAAAACGTTCCGGAGGGGACATATGGAAGGGATTATATGAATTCCCTATGATTGAAACAGATACTCAGATTGAACCTGAGGCATTGGAATATTCGGAATCGTGGCAGTCTTGGTTTTCCGGCCAGGTACCTGCCGTCCAAATGCCGGCTGCAGAAGTCATTCACCGTTTGACCCATCGTATATTGAAAATCCGGTTTTACGAAATACATATAGATCAACCAATGTGTATACAAGGGCAGATACAGGTACCATGGTCGGATATCCATCAATATGCTGTTCCGAAAGTGATGGATAATTATTTAAAATCCAGGTTGCGAAAATAAAAGTTGTATATTTATCCAGTGTTTTAAGCACTTAGTATTATTTGTTTTTTTCTTAAGCCACACTGGTCAAATTGATTACGTTTTTAAATATGACATTAAATGTTTAGTATTACTTAATATTTTTTAATAGTGAAAATCGTAATGATCGGAGCGGGGAATCTCGCAACACATTTATCCAAGGCATTGTACGATACGGGTTTTGATATTGTCCAGGTATACAGCCGGTCAAAAAGATCAGCGACTGATCTGGCTGATGCATTGAAGACAAACTATACCGTTTCAATAGATAAAATTGTTACAGATGCATCATTATACATTATTTCTGTAAGTGATGATGCTATTTCAGGGCTGGTGGATAGGTTGCCTGTAAAGGAGCAGTTAGTGGTGCATACGGCTGGGAGTGTCCCTATGGATATATTTTCCGGAAAACTGGAAAATTATGGTGTCATGTACCCTTTACAGACTTTTTCCAAAGAGCGTCCTGTCGATTTCAGTAATATACCTGTTTTTATAGAGGCAAGTTCTTCCGGAAACCTGGAAAAACTAAGGATGGTCACACAGAAGGTCTCATCCAGGGTATATGAGATGCCTTCTGACAAACGTATCTATTTGCATTTATCTGCAGTTTTCGGTTGTAATTTTGTGAATAGTATGTATGGTGTTGCCGCAGATATTTTGCAGGAAACCGGTTGTAGCTTTGATGTATTGTCTTCATTGATCCTTGAAACAGCTCAAAAGGCAATAATATCGAATGATCCGGGTAAAGTACAAACAGGTCCGGCTATTCGTAAGGATCAACACGTGATGAATAAACATATTGCTCTTTTATCCGACCATCCGGAATGGCAGGATCTATACATACAAATCAGCAGGTTTATAAAGAAACAGGCTGAATGATGAATAAAACAATTTTGGATCGGGATTTTTACCAGCAGGATGTACTGGAGGTTGCTCCGGAGTTGTTGGGGAAAACTCTGGTTTGTAAAGTAGGAGAGGAGTTTTTACGGTATCGAATTACGGAAACCGAAGCGTATAGGGGGAATGAAGATATGGCCTGTCATGCAGCCAAGGGACGGACTTCCCGTACAGAGATCATGTTCCGGGAAGGAGGATTAGTATATGTATACCTCATATATGGTATGTATTGGATGTTTAATGTGGTGACAGGAAAGGAGAATGAACCGCAGGCTGTTTTGATAAGGGGACTTGAAGGGCTTTACGGGCCTGGAAGATTGACCCGTAAATTGCAGATAGATAAAACTTTTTATGGGGAAGATCTGGTGGATTCTTCGCGCATATGGATGGAGGATGATGGGTTTCAGCCTCAATATTCAACAGGTAAACGTATTGGTATTGATTATGCCGGAGAATGGAAAGACAAACCATGGCGGTATTTTGTAGCTCAGGCATAACTTTTGTTTTACACTTAAAATTAATCAGATAATAATGGAGATCGTTTTTTTAGATGCCGCAACGATAGGGGATGTCCCAAATTTAGATGAAATAAAAAAACTGGGCGAATACACATCCTACGAAAATACAATGCCGGAAGAAAGTATCCATAGATTACGTAATGCGGACATTGTAATTGTTAATAAGGTGTTGATCAACAAAGAGGTCATGGATGCATGTCCGAATTTGAAATTGGTCTGTGTGTCGGCTACCGGCATGAATAATGTTGATTTGGAATATGCCGGGAAGAAAGGAATTGAAGTGAAAAATGTAGCCGGATACTCTACCAACAGCGTAGCACAGGTTACTTTTTCGTTAATTCTGGAAATATTGGTCCGTACCCATTATTATAATGATTACATACAAAGCGGAAAATATTCTTCGAGTAGTTTGTTCACTCATTTTGGCCCGTCTTTTTGGGAACTTAACGAGAAACAAATGGGAATTATAGGCTTGGGAGCCATTGGAGGAAAAGTGGCTGATATAGCCGGGGCTTTTGGTGCAAAAATTTGCTATCATTCAACTTCCGGAAAAAACATGGATCGCCCGTACAAGCATCTTTCTCTTGAAGAATTATTACAGACTTCGGATATTGTATCTATTCATGCTCCATTAAATGACCAGACTTTGAATTTAATAGATTTACCGCAACTACAATTGATGAAACGATCCGCATTATTGATCAACGTGGGACGGGGAGGTATCGTTAATGAAACCGCATTGGCAAAAGCAATCGATGAAGGGATGATTGCCGGAGCCGGATCGGATGTTTTTACCCGGGAACCCCTTCCTGAAGATCATCCGTTTTTGAAAGTGAAGAAAAAAGAAAATCTATTGTTATTGCCTCACATCGCATGGGCAAGTTTAGAGGCACGATCCCTTCTGGTCAGTCGTATTGCAGGTAATATCAAAAAATATATGGCAGATCATCCTGATTTAAATTGATCTAATATCTTTATTTATAGTCAAATGATATTTTCGTTTAGTGATATCTGTTGATAAAAAATCAAATTATTGTTGAAAAAGCGAACAAAAACGCACTTTTTACGTAAAATAATAACCATTAATACATTCAAAAAATATATTAAGTATGAGTTCAGCAAGCGAAGAAAAGATTAAAAGCGCATTTAACGATAAAAACTGGAATGAAATAAAAACCGAGGATTCCTGGCGTATATTCAAGATCATGTCGGAATTTGTGGAAGGTTATGAAAAAATGAGCAGAATAGGACCTTGTGTATCTATTTTCGGTTCAGCCCGTACTCCTCCGGATCATGAACATTATAAAATGGCGGAAGAGATAGCATTCAAACTGACCCAGTTCGGATATGGTATTATTACCGGGGGAGGACCCGGAATCATGGAAGCGGGTAATCTCGGAGCAATGAGAGGCAAAGGACGTTCGGTGGGGTTAAATATAAACCTGCCTTTTGAACAGTCACATAACCTGTTTATTGATTCCGACAAACTCATCACATTCGATCATTTTTTTGTTCGGAAAACCATGTTCGTGAAATATGCTCAGGGATTTATCGCCTTGCCGGGCGGTTTCGGAACTCTTGATGAATTATTCGAATCGTTGACATTGATCCAGACCGAGAAGATAGGGAAATTTCCTATTGTACTGGTCGGCAAGTCATATTGGGAAGGTTTGATCCATTGGATGACTGAGGTAATGCTTAAGAAGTATAATTATATCCACGCAGATGACCTTAAAATATTTACTGTAGTCGATAATGCTGATGATGCCGTTGAGATCATTAATAAGTTTTATTCAAAATATTTATTAAGCCCTAACTTTTAATATTAAATGCCTTTTTGTATATTTGTTCGATTATATGACCTAAATCGTTCAAATCTAATTTATGAATCGCATTCTTGTACTGTCAGTTACGGGTGTACTATTAATAGCCTTACTCTCTTTTTTCAATAATGTTATCGTAAGAATGGAAATGCCGGATGCCATTGAGGCAGGTACGGAAATACAGGTAAATATTACCATTCATAAAGGAAATATGACTGGTTTTGCGCGTTTCCAGCAGGATTTACCCTATGGCTTTACCGCTGAATCGGTAGATCCGGCCAATGCCGATTTTAATTTCCAGGATCAAAAAGTACGTCTGATCTGGTTAAATCTTCCGGAAGAACAGCAATTTACGATTTCCTATAAAATAAAAGCCAATGAGCGTTTATCCGGGAATATTGATTTAGAGGGGCGTTTTTCTTATATAGAAAATAATGAACGAAAATTTATAGATATCCAGCCGAAGGCATTGACAATAACACCATCACCGAATGTTGATCCTGCTATGATTGTGGATGTCCGGGATTATGTTAAAACAGCTGCGCTCGTTATACCTTCAAGCCAGGCTACTAAAGTGGCATGCCTGCGCCAACAGCCGGTTTGGGTACAAAGTGCAAATGCTTTTTTGGTAACACTTCTGGTAAATAAAGATGCTGTAGATAAATTAGCCAAAATAGAAGAAAAGATACCTTTTGGATATATAGCTGAAAGTGTTGAAACTAAAGGGGCTGTTTTTTCGTATACTGATAATGTAGCAAAGTTTGTGTGGAATGTTATGCCGGCGGAACCGTTTTTTACGGTAAAATATAAACTGGTCCCTAATGAGGGAACCAAAGTAAATCCGTTGGATATGAGCATTACCGGCTCTTTTTCTTATTTAGAAGGAGATAAGACGATGATTGCAAATATTGTAGAAAGAAATGAAATATTGGAAGGATTGTCACAGGCAGCTGTTGACCATATCCTGGAAAGTGTTGTTCCGGCAGCGGCAGTTGTGGCTGATGCAGGTAATGTCGTATCTCAACCGACAGGCCAACCGGTAAAAAGCGGTCAATCCTCAGTTTCTACCTCCGTAGATAATAGCGATATTCTGACAGCTGAAACCGGAGTTTATTACAGGTTACAGTTGGCAGCAGGGCATCATCTCATCAATACCCAGCAGTATTTCAAAAAATTTAATTTGGAATATTCTGTATTAAAAGAACAGCATGAGGGATGGTATAAATATTCGATCGGTTCTTTTTCTGAATATAAAATGGCAAGGGACTATCGTGTCCGTATCAGGAATTCGACTCCCCTTACCGGTGCTTTTGTGACAGCATATGATAATGGCCGTCGTATTACAGTACAGGAAGCTTTGATGTCTTTGAATCAAAAATGGTATCAATGATCTGGTAGAAAGATCATACATAATGTAGTATAAAGATAATAAGTTGATGAATACTTTCAGAAAACTGACACTTGTTGTGGCAGGGATCATTTTAGGATTGTTACCTGCTTTTTCGCAGGACGATGATGAAAGCATTGTCGATTTGTTGACCCGTGAAGTGGAAGTGGAGAATCCGGTATATATGCCGGTTATCGGTATAGGTTTAGGTTATTTCAATTTCTTTGGAGATGTAAATGATGCTTACCGGTCTTTGACGATCGGAAAACCAGGTATACGGGTAAATGTAGCTACGTATCTGGGGAAAAAACATCGTTTTAAAGGAAATCTCGTTTTTTTAACGGGTGATATTACAGGATCTCAGCGTACAGTACCTCAGGGGCTTGTGAATGGCAACTGGAATTTATCCGATACAAGTAAAAACCTGAACTTCAAATCTTCTATTTTTAGTTTCGGATTCAATCTTCACTATAGCTTTAAACCGTTAATAAAAGGTAAATATATCGAGCCGTTCGTATCTTTAGGGATTGAGACGCTGGGTTTTAATTCCAAAGCCGATTATTTTGATAAAAATGGTCATCGTTATCATTACTGGTCTGACGGAACCATTAGGATAGAAGCAGAGGATGTGAATCCCAATGCATTGGAAACACAACGGGATTATAAATATGAGACTGATTTACGTAAGGCCAATCGTAGCGGTTTAGGTAAATACAGTAATTTTACATTATCCATTCCCATGGATGTAGGTTTTGACATCAATATTTCGGAGCGGGTCACCTTGCGCACTGCTACCTCCTTTCACTATACTTTTACCGATCTGTTTGACGACATGACGCATGCATCCGAAAACGATAATTATAAAGGCAAAAAGGGAAATGATAAGTATATGTTTTCCTATGTTTCGTTGCACTTTGATTTATTTTCGTCGGATAAGGTCGAGATCGTCGAGGATCTTTATGCTGATCTGGACGATTTTGACATGGCCCTGTATGATGATCAGGATAGTGATGGCGTTTTTGACGGATGGGATGAATGTCCCGACACTCCACCCGGTATTCCTGTCGACTCTGTAGGCTGTCCTTTTGATACGGATACTGATGGGATACCCGATTATCTGGATCGGGAAGTATCCAAGCCGGGAGCTATCGTAGATGAATATGGAGTAGAAATCAATGAAAATATGATAGTAGAGTTATTAGGGAAACCTGCCCTGGCCCGTAAGGATGTGGAAGCATACCTTATAGCAAAGCGTTCACAGGAATCATCCAGGGTAAGGGAATCTTTGCCGGTTCCTGATAAATTTAAAGAAGTGGACCAAAATAATGATGGTTATATTTCTTTTGATGAATTGTTAAAAGCCATTGATGCTTATTTTGACGGGACTTCAGAATATTCTCCGGAAGACATCAAGGAATTGAATGAATTCTTTTTTGAACAGTAATTATATCCCTTTTCCATAAAGAATGCTACTTCTG
>JAISOY010000031.1 GCA_031275285.1 Bacteroidales bacterium
CGCTACATAAAATTATGTACCATGTACGGGGGAACATTCCCTCTGATCAAATTCGGTGAATATAACCGGCAACAACTACAGGAACTTCTGGAAGGAAGAGCAACCGTTTTTTTTGCAACTGCATATGGAAACCCATCTATAAAAAACACAGTAAAAGAAATTTGCGACAGGCATTTTTCCAGTATATTCATATTACCGTTGTTCCCCCATTATGCATCATCTTCCACAGAGGTGGTCCTGGAAAAAACGAGAAAATACATCCAACAGAATAAGCCCGGATTACAAGCTGGACACATTACTTCTTTTTACCGCAACCATCTGTTCATCGAAGCGTTTGCCGACCGCATCCTATCCTATCACCCTGAAGGGTACGATCATATTCTTTTCTGTTACCACAGTCTTCCCCTGAAGCACATCCGGGCCGTGGAAAATACGGAATATTGTTATACCACAGCCTGCCATGAGACCACCCGCCTTATTGCCCGTCGGTTATCTTTGGAAGACGGGCATTACGAAACAGTATTTCAATCAAGGATGAGTGACCAATGGCAAGGTCCTTTTGCCAAAGAACGGATCATAGATATCGCTCGTTCGGGTAATAAAAAGATCTTGCTTGTTGCTCCATCTTTTGTCTCCGATTGTCTGGAAACGGCTCTGGAACTGGGTGTGGAATACCAGGAACTATTCATTCGAAACGGAGGAAAAGAACTAAGGCTGGTGGAAAGCCTGAACCATCATCCTCAATGGATCAGATGCCTGGAAAATATATGCCGGGATAATGGGATCTGATCATAGATAAATAAAAGACTTTGAATTTACTCTGTTCATTTCCTTTTACCACATCCGGATTCCAGGCAAATTGACTTTTAATCCAATCTATAATTATTTATCCGTTACCCGCTTTTACACGATAGTGGAAGCTCTTTGCTGGCGCGCGTTTGTAACGCGTGCAATAGCCGCATTATCAAATCCATTTTATATCATGTTGTTTTCCATTTACCAGAAACCGGACAAACACCAATAAATACTCTAGTTCAGCATAGTTTCTTGCCAAACTGAATTAATAATCCTCAGGATAAGGGACAATCATTTCTTCTACAGGGTTGCGATGGGTGTAATCCAGTTTTACCTGTAAAAATTCCAGTGTGTTTATTTCTTCCGCATGATTACCATCCTGCCAGAAGTGGCACGCGTTACAAACGCGCGCTAGCTGGGTGTGGAATACCAGGAACTATTCATTCGAAACGGAGGAAAAGAACTAAGGCTGGTGGAAAGCCTGAACCATCATCCCCAATGGATCAGATGCCTGGAAAATATATGCCGGGATAATGGGATATGACCGTCCTTTCCTTTTACAGGTTCATGTAACCTGCATAATAAAAAACAGGAATATACCGCAATATATTCCTGTTTTTCAATTATTTTAGTCTATTCTATTGAACTACTTCTATCCATTTTCCTTCAGTGTTGGCTGATATAGATGCATCATACATAGCTTCGCATGAGAATGCGGGAAGGTAGAAATGTCCACGATAAGCTGCCGACAACTGCAATTCAAATGTTTTCTTGGTTCCGGGACTCAAACTGAAATAAGTGTATACACGGTCATCACGTATATCAATATAATCGTAGGAAGAAGAACCGGAACTTACCTGGCCGTCATTCAAACGGGTATTGACGATTTCCCATCCGGAAGGGAAGATCTGGCTTAAGATCAGATTGGTATAGTATCCGTTATTTCCGGGATTGGTCACTGTTACCAGCGCTTTGAAATCCGTACCCTGCGACAATTGGTTTATGCTGATATTACTGCCATTCTCGTCAACAAAACGGACAGATATCTCCAATCCGTGCGAAGCCGCTTTTTCTTCTCCCGGCGCAGGAATTCCTGATGCGGAAATACGGACATACAAAGGCACCTCACTGTTATTTTTGAATTTTACCTTATCCGAGCCTGTTTTTCCTTCCACATTCAGGTCAGCCTGCCATACAGGCATATTACTCTTACCCTTCTGAGTCTTCCCGGCATCGGTATATTCAATATTGATCTCTTTATTGCCTTTCTCTCCGGCAGCATATTTGGATACGGCCAACAAACTGTATGCTGTGGTCTGGGTGCTCATCCATTTATTTTCATTCAGTGCATCCGACAATCTTTTCACCAGCTGGAATGCTTTGGTCCGCTCCTCCAGTAATGTGAGGGTCTCCAGTATCATGGCCTGATCACGTTCGGAAGTACCGAAATTTTCATTAAATCTTGTTTTGTATGCCTCCGTCTCCATCGCCACATTTGCCGTAAGCGATTTTGCCACTTCCGGTTTCCCGGCCAATGCATAAGCAGCAGCCAGACGCCATTTGGCCTGTGTCGAGAGTTTCTCATATTCTTTGAGCCTGTTCATAGCACTCAAATCGGGCTGCTTGGCCAACGCCAGCGTATACAAACGATATGCCTGATCCAGGTCTCCACCTTCGTTGCTGCGCCAGTTACTTGCCCGGTTGGTCTGGTAACGCAACCATGCCTGCTTCATTCCGGTAGGTAATGCATATCCTTTGCTTTCCGCTTCAAGCATAAAATGTCCGCCATAGCTTGATCCCCAGCTATTAGGTGTATAATTACCCGGCCAATATCCGAATCCTCCCTGCAGCGTAATGAACAAACGAAAACGATTCAGTGCGGCTTTGATATTGGTCTCGATGTTCCGTTTGGTACTGGCATTCAGATCCATCACATTTTCAAGAAACAATTGTGGGAATACGGCGGATGTGGTCTGCTCAATACATCCGTGCGGATAATTCATCAGGTAATGCAACCTTCTCCCCAGGTTAATCGGAGGGATATAAGATGCTTCAATGGCAGCGGTATTGGTGCCCTTCATTCCGGGTAATGTATATTCGCCGTCCCAGCTTTTGCCTGCTTCAACCAATGATTCCGCATAGGTATATACTGTCGGATTCGGATTACGTATGTCAATTTCAATCGTATGCTCTGCTTTTTCACTTCCGCTACTGACAAGGGCCGTTACTTTCCCTATGCCTGTATAGTCTTTTACCTTCATTTTGAAATAAACAGTCTGATCTCCCTGCCCGTCAAAAGAAACACTTTGTTTTTTATCTCCATCTATGGTAAAGATATCACTGGCCTGTATCTCAACGTTTACCTGCTTGATCCGGTCCTCCATAGCAAATACGGTTACCGGAACCCATACCTCTTCACTTGGCCCTACTACCCGCGGCAAAGTAGCCAGTGTCATCAACGGTTTACGTACAGGAGTTGTTTTATCTGCCGCACCGAATCCACGTCCGTTAGTTGCTACGATCATGGTACGGACCGAACCGATATAAGGTGGAAGCGTGATCTTATGATCATTGGTCTTTCCTTTCTCAACAGTGAAAGGCCCCAGGTATCTCACTACCGGTTTGAATCGTTGTGCCTTTGAAGATGACTCTTCCGATGCCCCTTCATCACCACCTCCAATGGCGAATAATTGTTCGATTTTACCGCCATAAGCGCCGATCACATAATCATAAATATCCCATGTACGTATCCCCAGTGCTTCGCGCTGGTAGAAGGTGCTCCACGGATCAGGCGTCCTAAAACGGGTAAGGTCGAGCAATCCGTCATCTACAATGGCTAACGTATAGCTCATCAACTGACCATTTTTCTCACTTACCTTCACATTGAACGCTTCTTCCGGCTTTAGTACATCCGGCATATTGATTACAGGATAAAGCCGCGTTTCAGGATCTTCCACCATCAACGGAACGACGCCATACAGACGTATCGGTGCATCGTTTGTGGTATTGGCATGTTTCTGTATCAACGATATATGGACAAATACATTCGGCACCATATCTGCAGTGGTTGGGATGGAAACACGTCCTTCCGCATCTTTACAATCGACCCAGAAAGTACGTTTCACCTGGGTTCCGGACTCCACAGATACCAAGGCCCTGGCTCCTTCCGAAGCAGGGAAAGTGATCAATGCGTCTTCGCCCACATTATATGAAGGTTTTCCTGTCGTTAATTGCAGCATCGTGGCTCCGCCATCGCCTTCTTCTCCGCCACCATACCAGTACCTGTAACTGGCATATACCGGAACTGCGGATATATGACCACTCTCGGGATCGGTCATTTTGACTACATAATAACCGTTGTCCGTCCAAGTGTGCTTGAACTGGCCTTTCCCATTCTGGGTATTGATCGTGGCTGAATAGACCGGTGTGGAATAACTGCTGGAAGAATAGTTGGCACGTCCGCGCATACTGTACCACCACCAGCTCCATCCTACCTTATAAATCTCGACATTGATATTGCGGCGGTTTACCGGAGTTCCGTTTTCACCGACTGTAGCTACATCAAATACCTGTTCCTCTCCGATCTCCAAACGGTTATAATAACCGTCACCTTTGGGAGCTTTTATTCCGATGTAAGAAGCATAGGGTGAGTAGGTCGTTACAAATTCATCAGTACTGAAATCACCACCTTCCTCAAAAGCACGTGTAGAAATGAACATACGGAGCATACCCGGACTTTCCGAAACATCTATGTCCTGGTTGAATGTAAGTTCACCATTTGAATCCAGCCTTTTTTCCAGAATGGTTTTTTCTTCTGCATAAAATTCCTTGGATGGATCTTCAAAAACATAGCCGGCATAGTCTTTAAATGAAGTACTTGCCTTGCTAAGACGGGCATTGACGCGCACATTCAGATTACGGGCAACAGCTCCGTGTAACCAGTGGACTGACATCTTCCCGGAAAATCCTTCTTCACTCAGAATAGGAGTATGATCTAATTTCAGATCTATTTTTAACCTGTTGGGTTTTACTGTTTCTATTTTCAAGCTCTTCCTGAAAGACTGCCCACCCACTTCAATACGTGCTTCCCACACGCCGGTAAGGCCATCGCTACTGGTAGGTATGGTAAACCTGTACAGCCCATTGGTTCCTGATGTTTTTACCTGTTTATTGGCTACCTGGTTGTTCGGATCACGTAACTCAAAATTTACCGGATGATTTTCAGGAAGCACTTTGCCTTTGTCCTCCAACATAAATGCGAGGAAAATAGTATCGCCCGGACGCCAAACGCCACGTTCTCCATATATAAAGCCTTTCAGGCCACTCTGGACAGATACGCCGGACACATCAAAATTGCTTAACGATAGGGCATTGTAATCCGTTTTCAGGTATGATTTCTGTTTTCCTTGTTGGGCCACCAGCACGGATGGCGATTCAGAACATGTTACCATGGTCACCCCGTCTTTGTCTGTCACAGACTCCCCTACCAACTGGTTGACGGAATTATATGCCTTGATCTGTACTCCCGGCATCGGATCTGTGGTGATCAGGTTGGATGCAATTACATAAACATCGTTCCTATCCCCCATTTTTGCCGTTAGCCCTATATCTGTAGCCAATACGTTACGATGCCTGTTACGGTAAGATTCGTAATAATCTTCATAATAATCATCATCACTATCAGTATCGACCAATTTATTGTATCCGGTCAGCCTTATTCTATAAATGGCACCGGATTCAGGTGCTATCAATTCGGAAAGATCCAGGGAAAAGGTGTTCCATGCAGCTAAGTTCACTGCTTTCTTCTCAGCCAGGTTAATCCGTTTACTGATAATACTTTTTCCTACACGGTACATTTCGTCAGACTCATCCAGCTTGTTGATCTGTAAAAACTGTAAGATGTTGTTTTCATAAATCCGGTATACTTCAACATCTACCGATTGGTAATTCACTGCCTGAAATGTCACGTGAAGGCCACTGGAATTCGGAAGGATCACTCCTTTACCGACAAATTTGACGGACGGCTTTAATTGTTCAAACACCAATTCCCGTTCAATGGTTTCATCCAGTTTTTTTCCTGAAATTGTCTTTAATCCTTTTTCAATAGTCAGGGTACGGGTTCCCGTTTCACGCGCCACCGGATATATCTTCACAATATTCAGATCAACCGTAAAACGAAGATTAG
This sequence comes from Bacteroidales bacterium, assembly GCA_031275285.1. Taxonomy (NCBI): domain Bacteria; kingdom Pseudomonadati; phylum Bacteroidota; class Bacteroidia; order Bacteroidales; species Bacteroidales bacterium. The sequence goes on from JAISOY010000031.1 coordinate 5,981, forward strand.
CCTGGTTGGACAATGAGAAATAATTATCCAGTTTTTGTTTTTCGTCAATAGCTTCTGAAAAGGTACATTGTATATATTGTTCCGGAGAATGGATCACCTGTATCTCCATCAAACCGAATTCATCTTCAGCGGGTACTTCAATGGTCTCTTCATAATTAAAATCATAACCGATTCCCCGTCCGTTCCAGATAAACTTAATGTTGTATTTACTGGCAGCTGATTTGATACTATCTATCCGGAAGAAATGCTTGTTCTGTGTGAAATCATGTTCCCACTTAACATCCCATTTTCCCTTTTCCGATTCTATCTTTAATAAATTCTTTATTTTTTCAACAGGGATATAGTCCGATGCGGTTACGCTACCTGTGAGATAGTACAGGTTAGGCACTCTCCTGCTGTATAACGACAATCCATCCAGCTGGTAATAAAAAGTCGGGATAATGGTATTGATCATAAAGGAGAATGTTTTGGGCATACTCCCCACATCTGTTACTTTGGCAAGGTTAAGCTTAACTTTGTATTCCTGTCCGGGTGCAAAAGCTTCATCAGGAACAAATTCCATCGTGTTTTCATTGATCCAATACGTTTTCCCCGAAACAGCCGGAGAGAAACCAAGGATATCTTTTCCCAGTTCTTCACCAATCTGAGGTGGAGTTTCCATAGCATCGTCGGTCAATACGACGCGAATCGGAGTAAGAATGGAGATGACCCCGGAAGTATAGGCCACTACCAAAGGATGCTCCTCAGTATCCGCCTGTGACTTAGGTTTACATCCCGAAAAACCGGAAAGAATCAGTAATCCGGCAAGTACTGTAAATAAATGAGATTTCAGTTTTGGTAACATTGAAAACAAGATTTAATAGGTATATTTCTTTAAAGAATCCATTAATTAATACGAAAACACACTATAAAAAGTTCAAAATTATTCTTTATTTATAATTATGCCTGACAGAACTGATCTTGAGAATTAGTTAACAGAAGGAACCATCGTATACAGAATTGCTTCCAACTGACGGACATAATCCCGTTTTTCTTTACGCGGAAAAAATACATACCCCATTCCGGTTACGATCTGCCCGCGTTTTTCATCGACAATACTTACATTGACATAAGGCCCTCCCATAAAACCATTTTCCATCTGCCACAAGCCATTCAACTGGACACAATACACCTCTTTTTTCATGTATCTTTTCACTACCGGGGAAACCATCGGCTCATCCGCCATATATGAACCGGGAGGATCTCCGGTAATATATTTTTTAGTCATCGAATTCATTTTCATGATCAGTTGTTCGGTATCCAGCTGCTCTTTGGAAACATATGGTTCTTTCCATAACAATATCCCCATGCTCATATCCCTTTCTTCACGTGCGAAGCATAAAAAATCATCTTTGTCCACATCCAGCGAATATTCTTTCGGGATGGTGATATCTACCTGGAATTTTTCCTGAACTTTCTCTGTAAATTTGTTATCCACTACCCTACTGTAATAATCGATGTAGCTATTCCTGTCGTTTTCAAGGAATTTAGCAACAATCACATCTTTATACCTATCGATACAGGCCACCACTGAATCTGCTGACGGAGCACCGACATTAAGCACCAACTGATTCCTGGCATATGCGTTCGTTTTAGGAATCAGCATTCCCGATTCATAGCCTGGATCGATGGTAATCATCAGTATATTACGCACTTGTTGGGTGAATCCTGACAATGCATCCTGCTGTAATAATGAAAACATAGGCTCTCCGTAAGGCAGTCCCACAACATGATATGCAAGGTAACGACGGATGGAATCACCCGTGGCGCCTGTCCAAAGATCCCTGTTGATCACAACAACGACCTCTCCTTGTTTTCCTCTGGCTTCAGGTAAGGTTTTCTTTTCCAGGTTACATGAAATCATTCCCCATCCGAGGAGAATACAAATGAATACTTGAAATAATGATCTTGTTTTCATAACTATGAATTTGAATTATGGATGTGCAAAATTGGACCGGATAAAATCTTCTATGGTCAGGTTGGGACAAGTTGATTCTTTATCGGACTCCTGAATCCGGACATTCAACATCAATGGCTGTTTCTCTTTTACCAGCAACTCCAAAAAACGTTGTATCTCAGGAAGATTATTTTTCATCGGGGAAGTAGCTATTTCATGTTTTGATCCGACATACTGATACAAACAGTACGGAAGACCTGCTTCATACATCAGGGAGGAGATCTCTCCTGAACCGGAAAAACCGACTGTTTCCATTGATATTTTGGAAAAAGGCACCGTATCATCGCAATCTCCATGAAATAAGAGTACCGGTGCCGGCTTGTTTTTATACTGTAATGTGTCAAAAGACAAAACGGCTCCTGCAAATCCGATCACTCCTGCATATTGAAAATGCGCAGGCAGCTTGGATGCAAGTGTTGTTTCATTGCATCTCTCATATTCGGACTGTAAAACGGCAATAGCTCCCGCACTTGATCCGCTGATAATGATTTTTTCAGGATCAACCTGCCATTTCATCGCATGTTTCAATATATAATTGGTAGCATCATACAGGTCATCCACTGCCATATCTATAGCATTTTTTAATGCCATAAGCGCCTCCTGGGCATCCCTGGGACTTGCACTCTTTAGTCCCAAACGGTAATCTATCGAAACAACCGTATATCCTTTTGCAGATAAATCATCGAAATAATCAAAATATTGATGATTGTTCCTCATTCCCGACCGGAAGCTACCGCCAAACATAAACACCACACACGGCATTTTGGGCGAAGTCTTTTTAGGCTGGTATTTATCCAGAAACAACTCTTTCCCATCCTTTACCGCATATACTAAAGTCTCCTTATTTACATCCCTGAATAATGTTCTTGGTTGTGACCAGACCGGAAAAACAAGGAATAAAGAAATGATCCCAAAAAAAATGAATCTGTGTTTTCGATTTTTCATATCATTATTAATCTTCTATTCTGGAAATTTTTGCCCCGATATTGTTCAGACGCACGTCAATACTTTCGTACCCGCGGTCGATCTGTTCTATATTATGAATAATACTGGTTCCTTCGGCGCTTAATGCAGCGATCAATAATGCTACACCTGCCCGGATATCAGGAGAGGTCATCACCGTTCCTTTCAGCCGCTGTTTGTTTCCCAGACCGATCACTGTCGCTCGGTGCGGATCACAAAGGATGATCCTTGCCCCCATATCAATCAGCTTATCGACAAAGAACAAACGGCTTTCAAACATTTTCTGGTGTATGAGTACACTTCCCGAAGCCTGTACAGCGACAACCAGAAAAACACTCAATAAATCAGGGGTCAGTCCGGGCCATATGGCATCGGCGATCGTCATGATGGAACCGTCGATGAACGTTTCTATGGCATATTCCTTATGGCGGGGTATATAAATATCATCACCACGTCGCTCCATCTGAATACCAAGGCGTTCAAATGAATCTGGAATAATTCCCAATTGATCATAGGCCACATTTTTAATGGTAATTTCGGAACCGGTCATGGCAGCCAGTCCGATAAAACTTCCCACTTCAATCATATCAGGAAGCAACATATGTTCGCAACCGCCTAACCGCTCCACCCCTTCAATGGTCAACAGATTGGAACCGATCCCGCTTATTTTCGCACCCATACTCAATAACATCCGGCAGAGTTGCTGAATATACGGTTCACATGCTGCATTGTATATTGTTGTGATCCCCCTTGCCATCACGGCAGCCATCAATATATTCCCCGTACCCGTGACAGAAGCTTCATCCAGCAGCATATAATTGCCTTTCAATGATTTTCCTGATACATGAAAACATCCTTTCTTGGAATCATAGGTAAAACTGGCGCCCAGTTTCTCAAATCCAAAAAAATGGGTATCCAATCGTCTTCGCCCTATCTTATCGCCACCGGGGCGGGCGATGATCCCTTTTCCGAAACGGGCGAGCATAGGACCAATGATCAATATCGATCCCCTCAAAGACGCTGCTTTCTTTTGTATTTCCGGATCGTTCAATATATCGACGTTCACCTCCCTGGCACAGAATTCAAAATCATTTGGCCCGATTTGTTTCACAGATACACCCAAATCTACCAATAATTCCATCAGGACGTTCACATCACTGATCCTTGGTATATTACGGATGATCACCTTTTCTTCAGTCAGCAGGCAGGCACAGATCACCTGTAAAGCCTCATTTTTTGCACCTTGAGGAGATAAATCTCCGCGAAGAGGATGTCCGCCTTCTATTTTAAATGTTGCCATGTTGTTTCTATTTAATATCGAAGCGTCATTCCATTATAAAATAAAATCAATCAAGGGTTATCAGATCATTTACGGCCGACACCCTTCTTTTTTTTCGTTTTTGCGTTCTGGAAAGAGGACTCTGCCGCCATCGGCTCAAAAAAATGAATGGATTCGGGCTCCATTTTTATTTTACCGTCGGAAATATCCCATATATCCTGCAGGATTTGTTCATTGGCGACCTCGCTTCTGTTCCATGCGACATAGGTCTTTTTCATCTGGTTGGCCAATAACTGGACCAGCGAATGCTGCAATTCGGGTTCTTCTATCTTGGCAGCTTCCCGAATCATATCAACCAGGATCTTTCCATAATGCTTTTGACGAATATGAGCCTGCGGATAAGGTACTGTGTCCGGCCTTTCTTCCAATTCTTCGGCTGATGGTATCGGGTAAGGCGCATCAATATCCAGCTTAAACCCGGATATGATAAAAAGATGATCCCAAAGCTTATGCTTAAAATCAGGAGTATCACGTAAATGTGGCTGTAAATTTCCCATCACACCAATGATGGCCCGTGCAGCCATATTCCGTTCATCCCGGTCTTTTATCTGAACTGCATATTGTACCATCAAATGTACATGACGGCCATATTCAGGTAAAATCAATTTTTTCTGAGAGGTATTGTATTCCATAAAATATTTATAAATTATCTATTGTATCTGTTAAACAATGATACCGAGCAAATTTTTGCACAAATTTACAGGAAATAATTGAATATTTCCTATAAGAATCAGGGAATACTTTATAAATCCATTTGAGAACTACAGGATAAAATAGATTGATATAATTTTCTGTATTCCATCAATATACGATTACGGGCCTTTTGACATCAACACAACCCCGGATTTACCCCGCTCTTTTTTATACGAGATTTAATAACAAAAGCCATGCTACATCTATAGCAAACATTAAAACAATTTCAAAATTCCTGTTTATTCACTTCCTGTGAAATGTCTATCTTTGCCATCCAAAAACAAAAAACTTATCTGATGTTCCCGAAAATATTTTTTTATTTATTCACTTAATTTTTTAACTAAATCTATTTCATATGAAATTTTCAAAAAAGAAGAAAGCGATTCTTTGCTTCAGGCATTGGGACAATAAGTCCTTCGCTGCATTTAAAAGTTTACACAAATGTGTAAAAATAGGAGTGTTGTGTGTCACCTATTCCTTATCCAACATCTCGGCACAAGTGCCGGCGCAAACAGATAGTACGGAAGTAAAAGCCTTCAGCCTGGATGAAGTGGAAGTAAATGCTGAAGCTTTACCGGATGTGTTTGCCCAGACAGGACGCACCATTACGCAAATATCCCGTACAGATATTGAGCAAGCGCCCGTACAAAGCCTTACAGACATTCTGGAATTTGCACCGAATGTCGACCTGAGACAACGAGGCACCTACGGAACACAAGCAGATATATCCATACGCGGATCATCTTTCGACCAAACTATTGTACTACTAAACGGGATCAATATCAGCGACCCACAAACAGGACACTACACGCTCAACCTACCTGTTGACATCGAATCAGTTGAAAAAATAGAAATACTTGAAGGCCCAGCCGCCCGGATTTTCGGGAATAACGCCCTGGGAGGAGCCGTAAATTTCGTGACGGGGATACAAAAGAACAACTATCTGAAGGCCGGAATAACGGGTGGACAATATGGGTTTTATAAAGCTTTAGTAAGCGGCGCTTTACATAGCAAACAAACATCACACCACCTGGCGGTATCACAAACGGCATCCGATGGCTATATGGCCAATACCGATTTCAAAAACCTCTCCATATTCACCCAAAACCAATGGAACAATCAACTTATCCCATTGGACCTGCAATTGGGTTTTACACAAAAAGAATTTGGTGCAAATGGTTTTTACGGGCCTAAGTACCCCGATCAGTATGAAGCACTGAATACATTCTATGCTGCATTAAAAGGAGCGACAAACGGAAAAATAAAGATTTCACCTTCCGCTTACTGGCGGCGCAATTATGATCACTATGTCCTCATCCGTGAAAATCCGGAAGCATACCAAAATTTCCATTATACAGATGTATACGGAGCCAATATTAATTTCTCCCTTGTAAGCCGGGTGGGAAAATCGAGTATCGGTATCATTTCCCGCGGCGAAAGAATTTACAGCACCAATCTGGGTGAGGATATGGGGACACCACATAAAGTCCCGGGGCAGACGGACCAATGGTATACCAAAACGGATCAAAGGAACAATCTCAGTCTTTTCGCCGAACAGAACCTGTATATCGGTAAATGGAGCATATCTGCCGGATTACTTTTCAACCACAATAATTATATCAAGGATAAAATCAAGGTTTATCCGGGCATTGACCTGGCTTTTTATCCCAACCATGTCTTCAAAATTTACACTTCAGTCAACCAGGCAATGCGATTGCCCACTTTTACCGACTTGTATTACACAGGTCCTATGAATATGGGAAATCCTGATTTAAAACCTGAACAATGTACCGAGGTAGAACTGGGAACAAAAATGACGCTTCATAGTTTAACTGCGAACATTGGTTATTTCTATCGCAATACTACTGATGCGATCGATTGGATATGGTTAACCGACGAACAGGCGTGGCATACCCAAAACCTGACCGAGTTGCATACACACGGAATTTCATTCAATATTCTATGGGATGTCCGGCGTTTTACCCATAAAGATTTCTGGTTACAATCGGTATCCACTTACTATAATTTTATGAGCAGTAATAAATCTGCGGATGAATATACCTCGTTTTATGTATTGGATTACCTGAAACATAAGTTCAATATCAGTATTACACACCGGATCATAGAAAAGATATGTGTCAGTTGGAAAATAGGATGGCAGGATCGTAACGGCAGTTACTTCAAATACAATATAGAAGACGGTTCGGAGGTTGAAACTCCGTATGAAGCTTTCTGGCAGATCGACGCTCGTATATACCGGAAAACGCCACATTTCAATATCTTCATCGAGGCTTCAAATCTTACTGATAAAAAACATCAGGATATTGGAAATATTACCCTTCCGGGAATATGGGCAAGAGGAGGTGTTATATTTACCTTAGGAAAAGCGGATTAAACATCATACACAAACAGATATAAATCAATGATTTTGATTTATGAATCATAGCTCTGAGCGATTTGTAGGGAGTAAAATATTTTTTACTATTGTACGAAGTAAAAAAAGTTCTATCTTTGCAGCCTCAAAATACCAATGGCGAGGTAGCTCAGCTGGTTAGAGCGCATGATTCATAATCATGAGGTCGGCGGTTCAAGCCCGCCTCTCGCTACAAAAGGAAAGCAGGAAAATAAAGCCCTTCAGACATCTGGAGGGCTTTTTGATTTTATCAATCCGGTACAAAATATTATCTGCGGATTTGGGTTTACTGAATGTATTGATTGGCAGAGAAAAGACAGCAGAAAAAGGACATATCCTTGAGAATATTGTATTATATCCTCATTCTATTCTTCTCCTACAACGGATACTCTTCGAAAGCATACAATAACGTGGATAAATACCTTTCCCCTGTATCAGGAAGGACTATAATGATGTTCTTATTTTTATTTCCGGGTAAAGCAGCAAGTTGAGAAGCGGCATATACTGCTGCCCCGGAAGAAATACCGACCAGTAATCCTTCAGATTTAGCCAGTTCGCGGCTTGTCCTTATAGCATCGTCATTTGCAACAGGAATAATCCGGTCAACGACAGTGGCATCATAGACTTTAGGAACAAATCCTGCACCGATTCCCTGTATCTTGTGTGGTCCGGAGGTTCCGCCGGAAAGTACGGGAGAGTCAGCCGGCTCTACAGCAATAATCTGGACCTCGGGGTTTAATTCTTTAAGTCGTTTGCCAACTCCGCTGACAGTTCCTCCCGTTCCGACACCAGCAATAAAAATATCTACCTTTCCGCCAGTATCGCGCCATATTTCTTCAGCAGTGGTACGAACGTGTACTGCAGGATTGGCCGGATTTTCGAACTGTTGCAATATAACGGCACCGGAAATTTCCTTTGTCAGCTTTTCGGCTTTGTCAATGGCACCTTTCATTCCCTCATTCCCCGGAGTTAAGACCAGTTCTGCTCCCAATGCCTTAAGAAGGTTACGTCGCTCGATACTCATGGTCTCAGGCATGGTGAGGATCAGCCGGTATTTTTTCACCGCTGCTATAAAAGCGAGTCCAATGCCTGTATTTCCGCTGGTAGGTTCTATGATTACCGTGCCTGGCTTCAGTATTCCGTGGTATTCGGCGTCTTCGACCATGGCTAATGCAATACGGTCTTTGACACTGCCGAGCGGATTAAAATACTCCAGCTTGGCTATGAGGTGAGCCTGGGCAGCATGTGCTTCCGCAAAAGAAGAGAGTTCCAGTAACGGGGTGTTACCCACAAGATCTGTCAATTTATTTGCTATATTTGCCATAACGCATGTTTAATTATTTGTCAATTATAAATACAAAAATATTCAAAGCTGACCGGATATGAAATAACACATTTGTGGTATTTTCTGAATAGTCATTTAGTAAAATCATGAGAACGTATATACTGGCAGACAACCAAGATATTACCTGTGAAGGACTTGTTTCGCTTATCCTCAAAGAAGCGCCAGGCACCTTGATTGTTCATAGCCCTACGATAAAACGCCTACTCGACAGTCTCAGACAGTATCCCGATTCGGTGGTCGTGCTGGATTATACATTATTTGATTTCGATTCGGAGCAACAGATGCTCAACGTGATAGCAGGGGCAAGCAACTCCTCGTGGTTGCTTTTTTCCGATGAGCTTAGCGAACAGTTCCTGCGCTATGTACTGCTTTCCTCACCAGCAATCAGCATTGTAACTAAGAATGATTCCCTTGAGGTAATTTCGGAAGCTTTATTATGCGTTAACCGCCGGGAAAGATATATCTGCGATTGGGCCGAAGAAATACTGAAGAGAGGTGTGCCGAAAGCAAAAGTCCCGGAATTGCTGACGGTATCGGAAAAGTCAGTATTACATGAAATAGCTCTCGGGAAAACGACCAAAGAAATTGCGTGGGAGAAACACCTCAGTTTTCATACCGTAAATACCCACCGCAGGAACATATTCCGCAAACTCGGTGTTAACAGTGTTCATGAGGTCGTCAGGTATGCATTGAAGTCGGGTATTATTAATTTGACGGAATACTATATATGAATGGAAAATTGAGAATGGAGAATGGTGAATGAAAAGCGACCTTTTTACTCTTCATTCTCAATTTTCCCGTTCTCTTACAATTTTTGTAAAGACTGCTCAATATCCACTATCAGGTCCCTGATATTCTCGATACCTATCGAAAGGCGTAACAGTCCGGGAATAACGCCGGCAGCCAACTGGTCTTCCGGTGAAAGCTGCTCATGGGTGGTTGCTGCCGGATGAATGACAAGCGATTTGGCATCACCTACATTGGCCAGGTGACTGAACAATTCCAGGTTGTTGATAAATGCATCGGCTTTCGAAGGCTCGCCTTTTATTTTGAAGGTGAGTACGGAACCTGCACCGCGTGGAAAATACTTTTCCGCCAATTTGTGATACCTGCTGCTTTTCAGCCCCGGATAATTGACATATTCCACCAGCGGATGTTTCTCGAGCCATTCGGCAACAGCCTGAGCATTGGCAACATGACGCTCAACCCGTAACGAAAGTGATTCGAGCCCCTGCAAAAGCAAGAAGGAATTGAACGGACTGGGGGTATTTCCCCAGTCGCGGAGTCCTTCTACACGTGCCCGCAAAGTGAAAGCGATGTTCCCGAAAGATCCGTCCGCTCCGAATACATCCCAGAATACGAGTCCGTGATAGCTATCCGAAGGTTCAGTAAATTCGGGAAATTTCCCGTTGCCCCAGTTAAATTTACCACTGTCGACAATTACTCCGCCTAGCGCCGTTCCATGCCCGCCAATCCATTTGGTAGCGCTTTCGACTACAATCGTAGCGCCATGTTCGATAGGACGGAACAGAAAACCTCCTGCACCGAATGTGTTGTCAACAATCAGGGGAATACCGTTCCGGTCGGCAACAGCTGCTATTGCTTCGAAGTCGGGTATATTAAGGTCGGGATTACCTATAGTTTCCAGATACAGGGCTTTCGTTCTATCGTCAATCAGCTTTTCGAATGATGCCGGTTCGTCATCGGCAGTAAAGCGTACATCGACACCGAGCCGTTTGAACTGGTTCTTGAACTGGTTGTACGTGCCGCCATAAAGATGCGACGTGGATACGAAATTATCGCCTGCCGAAAGGATATTGTTCAGTGCGATGAATTGTGCCGACTGTCCCGAAGAGGTTGCCAGCGCTGACAATCCGCCTTCCAGCGCAGCAATACGTTTCTCAAAAACGTCTGTAGTGGGGTTCATCAGGCGGGTATAGATGTTGCCGAATTTTTTCAGGCCAAACAGATCGGCTCCGTCTTTGGCATCCTCGAAAACGTAGGATGAAGTAAGGTATATGGGTACGGCTCTCGCATGGGTAGTGGGGTCAACTTCCTGTCCTGCGTGAACCTGTAATGTTTCGAAACTTAAAGCGCTCATATTATAATTTTTTATGATAAATTTATATTCATTGATATTATTGAAATAATGTCCGGCATCATTGCCATACGGTAGTTGTTCTGATGCCAACCGAAAAGAAACAGAGTTAATATGTGCTGTAGAAACAGCACATTCGAAACGACATAATCGGTAAGAAATTATCGGTTTTGTAAGGAAAAAAGCAAATATGAAATAATATTTTCATTGGACATCAATTAATGGTGTAAAAATACTTCGTCCTGATTAACTCAGAAATAGCACATTTATGGTATTTTTACTACTTATTAAAAAATCCTTTTAGCTAAGAATTTGCTATATCTTTGTTGAACTTTCCGGAAAGCAGTCCTTCGCGGTCGATGACGAATACGGGAGCTCAGGCAGGGAGTGGCCGGTTTGTTGCGGTCAGGAAGACCAAAATAGCATGCCAACATCCGGATATCGTCTTTTGTGATCGGGCATTCAACCAACGGCGTTTGCACTTTAATGTATTTATCGCTTAACGTTTATGTAATCCACATTCCCTATTTTCCGGCGATTCCCACCACCAACGTCCCGAACGGGCATCCTCGCCGGGTTTTACCATCCGCGTACAGGGCTGGCAGCCGATACTCGGAAAACTTTTATCGTGCAGCTTATTATAAGGTACATTGTATTTGTACAGATAATCCCAAACCTGTTTTTCAGTCCAATCAATCAGCGGGTTGACCTTTATCAGGCCGTTTGTTTCGTCCCATTCAATCAGCTTCATATCCTGCCGTGTTACAGATTGTTCGCGGCGCAAACCGCATATCCATGCTTTTAGTCCGGCAAAAGCGCGTTTCAATGGTTCCAGTTTACGTATGCGGCAACAAAGTTTCCGTTTTTCGATGCTTTCATAAAAAAGGTTGACGCCGTTAGTGGAAACCATTTCCTGAATCATCTGGTAATCGGGGAAAAATATATGCATTTTTATACCATAATGCATGTTTGTTCGGTCAATCAGGCTATACGTTTCCGGGAAAAGCCGACCGGTATCAAGGGTAAAAATGGAAGTATCTTTCTTAATTTTCAATATCATGTCCGTTAATACCTGATCCTCGGGACCAAGGCTTGAAGAGAGTGCTATTTTTTCATCAAATTCATTTATAAAATGATGTAAGAGATTTTCCGGTGTTTCCGAAGTAAATTTTCTATTCAGTTTATTCACTAAATCCTGCATGTTTGATTTATTGATATTTAACGTTGGTTTATGGTTTCGTTTGTGTTCTCCATTACTTTTATCATTCCCGCACCGACCGTTTCGAATGTATTGGGGTCAATAAAAATCAGACAGCCTGTGGTGCGGTTGTTTTGGTAGGGATCAAAAACAAGCGGTGAAGCGGTTTTCAGCGTTACTTCAGCAATATCGTTCATGACAAGGCTTTCTATATTTGTTTCCTTTTGTAAGGTATTGATATTGATGCGACTGTCGATACTTTTGACAATCCCCTGTGTTTCATGGGTCATGTGGCGAATGATATAACGGTTACCCGTACGCATGGGGTTTTCGTTGAACCAACACACCATCACAGATATGGATTGCGAAAACCGTGGCAGCTCGTGGTCGGCACTGACAATCAGGTCGCCGCGGCCGACATCAATATCGTCTGAAAGCTGTACGGTAACCGATTCGCCTTCGCAGGCCATTTCCTGTTCTTTATCGGCTAAGGTAATGGCAGCTACTGTGGAATGCTGTCCGCGGGGCAATATGACGATGCTCTGTCCTTTGCGTAATATGCCACCCGCAACCCTGCCCGCATAACCGCGGAAATCGTGGAAGTTGTCGGAAATCGGCCGTATAACATACTGTATGGGGAAACGCAGGCCGATAGAATCCTTTGTTTGCGTTATGGGAACGGTTTCAAGCAATTCCATTAACGTTGTACCTTTATACCACGGCATATTTGGCGATTTTTTCACTACATTGTCGCCCAGTTTGGCAGAAATAGGGATGAAATAGATATTATCGGGACCAAATTCCGTTGACATTTCCCTGTAGGCTGTTTTGGTTTTCTCAAAAACAGATGGTGCATATCCTACAAGGTCCATTTTGTTAATACATACTGCAATATGCCTGATACCCAACAGCGAAGCGATAAAACTGTGACGTACGGTCTGTTCCAGTACCCCGTTGCGGGCGTCTATCAGGACAATGGCTAAATCAGCGGTGGAAGCTCCCGTAACCATGTTGCGTGTATACTGTATATGTCCCGGCGTATCGGCTATGATGAATTTACGGCGCGGTGTAGCAAAATATCGGTATGCGACATCTATCGTAATGCCCTGTTCACGTTCGCTGCGTAATCCGTCGGTCAGCAGGGCCAGATTAATTTCTTCATTGCCCCGGCTGAGCGAAGCTGCTTCCACAGCTTCCAGCTGGTCTTCGAAAATTGATTTGCTGTCATAGAGCAGCCGGCCGATAAGGGTGCTTTTCCCGTCATCTACACTACCTGCTGTTGTGAATCGTAATAACTCCATGTCGAGGTATCCGTTTGTTTTGATTGTCTTCATACATGCAAAAAGTTTAAAAGTATCCGGCTATTTTACGGTCTTCCATCGCTGTTTCCGACCTTTTGTCATCAGCACGGCTACCACGTTCGGTAATACGAGTGGCTGATATTTCGTTGATGATCTCTTCGAGTGATGAGGCATGCGAAAGGCTTAGCCCCGTACAACTGATGTCGCCAATTGTGCGGCAACGTACCTGTCTTGTTACCACGGTTTCATCGGGTTTGAGCCTCATGCAGGGTTCTGCCGCCAACCATTGCCCGTCGCGCCGGAAAACCTTGCGTTCGTGAGTGAAATAGATATTCGGCATTTCTATTTGTTCAAGATAGATGTATTGCCACACATCCATTTCGGTCCAGTTACTAATGGGAAAAACACGGAAATGTTCATCTATGTTCTTATGTCCATTGTAGAGGTTCCATAGTTCTGGTCGTTGGTTACGCGGATCCCATTGCCCGAATTCGTTGCGGTGCGAAAAAAAACGTTCCTTGGCACGTGCTTTTTCCTCGTCGCGTCGTGCGCCGCCTATGGCTGCATCAAATTTATGTTTTTCTAAGGTATCGAGTAAGGTAATAGTTTGTAAACGGTTACGACTGGCATTATAGCCTGTTTCTTCCTTAACGCGTCCTGTATCTATCGATTCCTGTACATAACCTACTATCAGTTGTGCTCCGAGCCGTTTAACCAATGTGTCCCGGTATTCAATGGTTTCGGTGAAATTATGTCCGGTATCGATATGTACCAGGGGAAACGGGATCTTTGCAGGATAAAAGGCTTTGTACGCAAGATGTGTTATAACAATGGAGTCCTTACCGCCGGAAAAAAGTATCGCGGGGCGGTCGAACTGTGCTGCTACTTCACGTAATACGTATATCGATTCTGCTTCGAGTTCCCGCAAATGGGTCATTTTATTTAATGGAGAATGGAGAATGGAGAGTGGAGAATGATTTTGTCTGTTCATATTTGATGGATCATATTTTATTTAATGAAGAATGGCATTAATTCTCAATTTTCAATTGTTTAACTGAATGCACCTGAAAGGTATTCTTTGGTCAGTTCGTGTTGCGGATTATTGAAAATCTGTTCTGCCGGACCTGACTCAACTACTTCCCCCAGATACATGAATACCACGTGATCAGCGATGCGCCGTGCCTGCCTTAGGGTATGCGTTACCATAATAATGGAATAATCCCTTTTGAGTCTGACGAATAGTTCTTCGATGTTTTTGCTCGATAAGGGGTCGAGTGAGCTGGTCGCTTCGTCGGCGAGGATATACTGCGGTTCGACGGCAAGGCTTCGTGCAAGGCATAATCGTTGTTGCTGTCCTATGGAAAGCCGCGATGCAGGGGTATTCAGCCTGTCTTTTACTTCATTCCATAATCCTACTGCTTCCAGATAATGTTTTACGATCATTTTAAGTTTACGTCTGTTTCGTATTCCGTGAATACGGCAGCCGTAAGCTACATTTTCAAAGACAGACATAGGCAACGGACATGGTTTCTGGGATACGAGCCCTATCCTGCGCCGCAGGTTGATGATCTTTTCGCCGCTGCCGATGATATCTTCATTGCCGAGTATGATCCCTCCGTCTATATGGGCTCCTTCTATCGAGTCGATCATGCGGTTCATCGTTTTCAGAAGTGTTGTTTTCCCGCATCCGGAAGGCCCGATAATGCAGGTTATCTTCCTTTCTGGCAGCGTAAGGTTGATATTTTTCAGTATGTGATTGTCCTTTATACGGACGTTGAGTTTTCGCACTTCGAGTTCAGCTCCTTCGGTTTCCCTGACGAATTTGTAATCGGGGCGGAAAAACCTTTTCGTCCGTCCGAAAGATTTACCATCAGGCATAATAGTCCCGGCAATGCCGGGCACATGTATAAATAATGTTTTTATCTGCATATCAGGTTTATTGTAATTTGTTTTTGGAAAAACGGCTTGTAATGATCCTACCTGCAATGCTGATCACAAGTACGATCATCGTAAGAATGAAGGCAGCAGCATAGGCTCTTTCCTGCACTTCCTTGACGGGGCTGCTCATCTGGAAAAAAACGGCTAATGGTAATGTGGCGGCAGGTTGTGACAGGGATGTGGGGATACTATCGGTATATCCCGCCGTGAACATAACGCCTGCGGCATCTCCGATGGCGCGTCCTATCGAGAGTAGGGTAGCCGTGGCAATTCCCGGAGCTATCTGGCGCAGGACGACACGTATAGTTTCGTAGCGTGTGGCTCCCAATGAATAGGCTGCATCGAGAATTTCGCGTGGAAACAGTCGTGCCGCTTCGTCCATAGAGCGGATGAATATGGGGATGATCAGCAGGGTAACAACGATGATACCTCCCAGTAACGAAGTACGTAGCCCGAAATAGATCATAATGGTGAAACCGAATGCTCCATAAACAATCGAAGGGATACCGAACAATACATCATAGGCAATACGGGCGGTATAGGCCAGTTTCGACCTTTTTTTCAGGTAAACATTGAGGTAAAAGACTACAGGAATACTGATCATCAGTCCTATTATTGCCGATGCCCCCACAATATAGAGCGAACCTACGATAGCATTCAGGAATCCGCCTTCTTTACCGATATAAAATCCACCGCCGGGAAGCTTGGTAATCATATCCCAGCTCATTGCATTCCAGCCTTTGCTGATAATCGTCCATATGATACTGAGCACGAACCCCACCACGGTCAGGGTGGCGATATACATCAGCATTTTGAAAATTTTCTCTTCAATGAATTTCAGTTTCATCAGAAAAACTTTTTTTCTATCCGGTACAGAACGGCCCGTGATACAAGGTTAAACATCAGGATGACCACAAAAAGTATCAGTGCGGCAAACATCAGTGCAGCTTCGTAAAGCGGCAGCGAAAGCATTTCGCCGTAATTGTTGGCGATTAATGCCGGTAGGGGATAGACCGCATCGAACAGCGAACGGGGTATCTGCGGCAGGTTACCGCATACCATCAGCACGGCAATGGTTTCGCCGAATGCCCGGGATATGGCAAGGATAACGGCTGCCAGAATACCGGGAAAGGTTTTGCGCAATACTACTTTCTTAATTGTTTGCCACTGGGTGGCACCCAGCGACATAGATGCTTCGCGCAACTGTCCGGGCACGGATGTGAATATTTCTATGAACAGGCTGGTCAATAACGGCAGTATCATCACACCAAGTACGATACCACCGGCCAGCACGGTGTACCCGGTAGAAAACTCGACGAAATGCGGCGCCAGTCTTTCAGAGATCCACGGTACAATCAGTAAAGACCCCCAAACACCGTAAATAACCGAAGGTAAGCCTGCAAGAATATCGAGGGCAGGAAATACATATTTTTTTACTCTGGTTCCTCCGTATTCCGTAAGGTAAATGGCGGTAAGCAAGGCTACCGGCAGTGACAGGACAATCGCTATCCCTGTTACCCAAAGCGTTCCCATGAGGAAAGGCAGGAATCCGAATTCTCCTTTCAGCGGTTTCCATCTGGATGACCACAGCAGGTCGCCCAACGAGTGGTTCTCGAATATGGGCGCTGATTTCAGGTAAAGTCCCGCTCCCATAATTACGACCAGTAGCAGTGCGGTAATGGTCAGGAAGAACATTATACCTCCGGCGGTTTTATCTTTCAGTATGCGAAGATCCATTTTTAAAGTTCAAAGTTCCGAATTCAAGGTTCAAGATTTCGAGTTCAAAGTTCACTTATTACCCTGTTCCATTTTTCACGCTCAGTTACTTAAATTGTCCAGCCCTTTTTGGAGCTTTTCTTCCGACAAGGAGATATATCCTGAGGGAACATTATATTGTTGTCCGTCGGTCAGGATGAAATTCAGGAATGCCACAAGGGCAGGAGTTTTTGGAATTCCATTAGCGACAAGGTACAGGTCGCGGGCAGGTGGAGAAGGGTATTTTCCGGCAGCAATTGCCTCAATAATCCTGTCTTTTGTATCGTAAAACAGTTCTTCGGCATCTATTTGTCCGTTTCCGTCTACGTCGATGGGCAATACGAGTATGCCCGGATTGGGCAGACGCGTACTTTCGTCGTAAGCATAGGAGAGGTTGTTGAAGCCGATGCCTAATTTATCGCGCTGCACTGCCTGTGCAAGTCCGGGATCACCGAATACAGCAGTTCCGCCGAGGTCTTCCTGTTTTCTATCCATCCATAATGCCCATGTTTCGGCTGCCCCGCAGGCATCGGAACGCGTGTAGAGGTGAACGGGGCTGTTATCGGATGTTCCCGCTACCTGTCCCCAGGTTCTATATTCTTCGGAAATCCATAATTTTGATGCTGCTTCACGCGTAAGTCCTTTTTTCAGCAGACCGGTCAATGCAGGATTTTCCGAATTAATGGTCGGCACGACGGCATCTTTGGCAACGGCAAACGCCACAGCGCCTTTCTCTATTTCTGGAGGGTAAACTTCGCGCGATACCATGCCCAGATCAACTACATTTGCCAAGACATCGGTCATACCTTTTCCTGCTCCTCCGGCAGAAATATCTATGCGGACTCCCGGATGGATTTTCTGAAATTCTTCGGCCCATTTGACGGCTAAAGGGTAAAGGGCAAATGCCCCGGACAACGAAATTTCCCCGCTTAATTCGCCTTCGGCAACCTTACGGCGGCTTCCGCATGATACGGTCAACAGGATGACTGCTAAAATTAATGTGGATGTCAATAAATTCTTCATACTTTATGGTTTTTAAAATGTACTCATCAATTGAATGGCAACAGAATTGATATCCCTTTCGGGAGACGTCGCGTATGTGTAATTAAGCTGCAGGCGAATATTTTTTACGGGCAGGTAATTGATACCGGCAGTATAATTTTGCTGCCGGGTATCGCTGTTGTTCAGATCGCGTTTGAAATAGTCGTATTTCACAAGTATCTGGATTTTCGGATATACAAAGCAGCCAAGTACGGCGTAAGCGCCTTCGCTTTTAAAATCATCTGTTTTGGCTTTTATATATTCGCCGCGTGCAAGCCAGTGTCCGTCGTCATATTTTACCCCGAAACCGGTACGTACTCTTTGAAAAGTATTTTCCTGCGCCCCTGTCGAACCGTTGTAATGGTATGTTGCCAAAGACAGGTACTTGACAGGGTTAATGGTAAGTATGCCCGAGAAATCTTTGGATTTGTTCGCATCTGTAGTATTGATGCCCGAACCATTGAACAAGCCTACAGAATAATTAATGATGTTGAATCCTTCCCTGCGAAAAAGATTTCCGTTGAATCCGATACCGATGTCGCGTCCATTGGCGGAGATGCCTGCTACATCCGAATAACCACAAAGCGCTGTGATTACAAGCGAATTGTCTATCATTTCGAGGTTGGCGGGATTATAGATATTTTCGAGAGAAAACGGAATTTTGTATTGTCCTGTTTGCAGGGCTATATAATCATTGATTTTCCAGTGGACATACGCATCCAGTATTTTAGGATTGTTAGCAAATTCAACATGCAGGCGGTATCCGAGTTGTTTCGATATGTCCCCGCGTAAATCGAGTCTTGCCCTCCGGATGTCGAAACTGTTGGCATCATTCAAATCATCATAACGATACCGTAGATTAACCAATCCTGACATTTTAGGAAGTTTCGATATGATATTTTCTATTTTGCTTATCCTGTCCCAGCCACCAGTATCTTCCTGTGCATTCAGAAACGGGGAAAGGGTAATGAATGAAATAAAGAACAGGATACGGATTGTTTTCCGTACCGACCACAAACTACACGAAACAAAAGGTATAAATTTTGAAAATAAAGTATTCATATATAGTATTTTATCAATACACAGGAGTTATTTTCGACTATCCCGGCTTATCTGTTTTAAAATATTTGCAAAGGAATATCATAATGTCTATTAAAATGGTGTACATTTGCATGGATATTTTCATTATCAAACATGGAATTTTTCATGTTTGCATGTGTAATATTCAATATTCAAATAATAAGATGCTGAATTTTATGGAGTTGAATAATGAATTTCGAAATTATTACAGTGGATTCAAAAAAATTTCCCTGCAATTTATTTCTTCCGATGAGTTTAAGAAAATTGAAAAAACATCTGTTTTTCTACACTTTAAGAAAGGAGAAACGATTCTGAAACAGGGACATCAGCCTACTCATATTGCGTTTCTACAAAGTGGTATCGTAAAATTTAATTTTTCATCGGAAGATAATGGTAAGAATACCATTCTTACTTTGGTGGCGGCACCGAAAATACTCGGGGGAGCTAACCTGTTTTACAAAGACAATAACCTGTTTTCCGTTGTCGCTGTGGAAGATTGTGAAGTATACCTGATTGAGTCAGGCATATTGTACCAACTGCTGAAAGATAATGGTAATTTCGCTGTTGCCCTGTTTCAACTGGCTTCCGATATGTTTAAAAGATCTATCCTTAACTTTATTAGTGTAGCGAATAAACAGAAAGAGGCCAGAATTGCCGATGTTTTCATATATTTAGCAGAGGAAATTTATTTCGGCACATTATTCAAATTGTCGCTGACCAGAAAAGAAATCGCCGAATATGCTTGTTGTTCGGTGGAAAATGTTATCATGACACTTTCTAAATGGCAGCAGGAGGGTATTGTTTTGTCCTCGGGTAAAAATTTTGAGATTACAGATATAAAGAAATTGAAACACATCAGTAAAGTGGGTTGATATGCTTTCGAAAAAAACACGATATGCCATGGTAGCTCTAGTGAGGCTGGCAAAAGAATACGGTAACGGTCCTATGCCGATCAGCAGGATTGCTGTTGAGGAAAAAATACCGCAACGTTTCCTTGAAGGAATACTTCTGGAATTGAAAGGTATAGGCATGTTGGAAAGTACTCGTGGGAAAACAGGCGGATATCATCTTCTGAAACATCCGACTCAAATATCCCTCGCCGAAATTATTACCATATTCGAAGGCTCCCTTGGTATGCTTGCCTGTGTATGCAGCGACAAATACAGGCCCTGCGAATTCTGCAAAGATGAAACTGCCTGCAAAATCAGGCAGACTTTCAGATATGTCCATGAAAGTTCGTCTGCAATTTTAAAGACGACTACGTTGCAGGATCTGGTGTAAGAAGTGCTCTTCGAGATATCATACGAATAACAGAGTATCAGTTTCCTGAAAATAATTTTATTTCTTTCTTACTTTTCAATCAAAGCAGAGATCTATGCATATCTCTATATGCAGATAAAATCTACTCAATTGTATTGATATTTCGTTTTCATTACTCTTTTTTTCGTTTTAGGCGCAGATCCGGAACAACTTACTGAAACTTATCTACATTTGCGATGTAAATATACATCAGGAGGAATCAAACATACTTAATCTTAATATTAAGAAAATATCACTATGTTGCGAAAAATCAGATTATATCTCGCTGTTGCCGGTTTAGTACTCATCACTTTGCTTTTCCTCGATTTTACAGGGATATTGCATCAATGGTTCGGCTGGCTGGCAAAAATACAGCTTGTCCCTGCCATATTAGCGGTGAACGTGGTTGTAATAGCTGTTCTCGTTTTGATTACATTCCTTTTCGGACGTGTGTACTGTTCAGTCATTTGTCCGCTCGGCATCCTGCAAGACGGCATTTCCCATATTTCGGGAAAACGGAAAGGGAAAAAGAACCGTTTCCGGTTCTCAAAAGCAAAGTCATGGCTCCGTTACGGTCTGTTATTCATATTTGTTGTTGCGCTTATCGCAGGAAGCAGCGTCATTGTTTCACTTCTTGATCCCTATGCCGCTTACGGGCGTATCGCCTCCAATCTTTTTGCCCCCGTTTACCGGTTGGGAAATAATTTGCTGGCATGGTTTGCCGAAAGGATGGACAGTTATGCTTTTTATACCACCGAAGTATGGGTAAAAAGCTGGATAACTTTCGGAGTTGCCGTCTCCATGCTTGTTCTGGTCGGGATACTCGCATGGAAAAACGGGCGTACTTATTGCAATACCATCTGCCCCGTAGGTACTTTCCTTGGATTTATTTCACGTTTTTCCATTTTCAGACCTGCATTCGATACGAAAAAATGTACCAGGTGTAATGCCTGCGAACGGGGATGTAAAGCTTCCTGCATAGATGTCAAGACTATGAGTATTGACCATAGCCGTTGCGTGACCTGTTTCAATTGCATCGAAAAATGTAAGTTCGACGCCATGCACTATTCGCTACGAAAAGTAGGTAGAAAAGAACCACTGGTGAATGGTTCAACTTTCGGAGAAACGACTCAAAAAGAAGGAATTTCCCGTCTCAGCTTCTTTTCCATTGCCGGATTGTTTGCTTTTACACACACGGTCAGGGCACAACAATTACAGGTAGACGGAGGACTCGCCGATATTGAAGACAAGAAAGTTCCCGACAGGAAAACTCCGGTAGTACCTCCCGGAGCCGGCAGCGCAAAAAATATGAAACAACATTGTACTGCCTGTCAGTTATGCGTATCTGTTTGTCCTAACCATATATTGAAACCTTCCGGTAAACTTTCCACACTAATGCAGCCCGAAATGACATTCGAGCAGGGATATTGCCGCCCGGAATGCGTTGAGTGCTCACAGGTTTGTCCGTCAGGAGCTATCAAGCCGATCACGGCTGCCGGGAAAACAGCTGTTTCTATCGGCCAGGCGGTGTGGATCAAGGATAATTGCGTCGTAAATACGGAGAAGCTGGCATGTACGGCATGTGAGCGACATTGTCCCACCAAAGCCATTACTCTTGTACCCGTTAACCCGGAAGAAGACCAAAACAAACCTCCGCAAAGGTTTGGCAGGCGTGCTCCTGTTCTGAAGTATCCTGTTGTCGATAAAGAACTGTGTATCGGTTGCGGCGCTTGCGAATACCTCTGCCCCGCACGTCCGTTTAGCGCAATTTATGTTGAAGGAAATGTGAGACACCACGTTGTTTAATGAAAAATTAAAAATGAAGAATGAAAAATAATAACAAAAATATAAGCCGCAGGAATTTCTTCAAAAAAGCAGGCGCAGGAGCCGCAGTAACTACGGCAACCTTGTATGGATGTAAACCCAAAAATACAGTTTCAGCAACAGGCGGTATTTTGGGAGAGATACCAACCGACAAGATGACTTATCGCATTAATCCGCACACAGGGGATAAGGTGTCGCTTCTGGGGTACGGGTGTATGCGCTGGCCGTTGCGGCAGAGAGCAGACGGCAACGGTAACGAGGTTGACCAGGATGCGGTTAACGACCTGGTGGATTATGCCATTGCACATGGTGTCAATTATTTCGATACAGCTCCGGTATATGTGCAGGGTTGGTCGGAAGCGGCAACGGGTATTGCCCTGAAACGCCATCCGCGCGACAAATTTTTCATCGCCACAAAATCTTCCCGGAATAATACGCTGGAGAGCGGAATCGCAATGTACCGCAAATCAATGCAAGACCTGCAAGTCGAA
Organism: Bacteroidales bacterium; assembly: GCA_031275285.1. Classification (NCBI taxonomy): domain Bacteria; kingdom Pseudomonadati; phylum Bacteroidota; class Bacteroidia; order Bacteroidales; species Bacteroidales bacterium. The sequence continues at coordinate 28,755 of JAISOY010000031.1, forward strand.
TATATCGACTATTATCTGTTGCATAGCATTGGTGCAAGTATTGATGATTTCAACAGGCGGTTTATAGACAACGGTCTGCTTGATTTTTTCCTGAAAGAGCGGGAAGCTGGCCGTATCCGCAATCTGGGCTGGTCGTTTCACGGTATTGTGGAAGTGTTTGACCACGCGCTTGCTATGGACGTAAAATGGGATTTTTGCCAGATACAGCTCAACTATCAGGATTGGCAACATGCTACGGGACGGAACGTGAATGCAGAATACCTGTATGGGGAATTGGTAAAGAAAAATGTTCCTGCCGTTATCATGGAACCGTTGCTGGGCGGACGTCTGGCACGTGTGCCACAGCAGGCGCTTTTAACAATGAGGGAGCTTCGCCCCAACGATACTGCCGCACAATGGGCATTCCGTTATGCCGGAACACCTGAAAATGTGTTGACCGTACTCAGCGGAATGGTCTATATGGAACACTTGCAGGAAAATATTTATACATATTCTCCTTTGGAACCACTAAAGGAAGAGGATTATGAAATGCTTGAAGAAGTAACAGGTATTTTGGTCGACTCGGACTACATCCAATGTACAACGTGTGAATATTGTATGCCGTGCAAATACGGTCTTGATATACCTGGCATCTTCGCTCATTATAACAACTGTGTGAGTGCAGGCAGGTTACTGAAGAGTTCGAATGATGAAAATTACAGGAAAGCCCGTCGGGAGTTCCTCATAGGTTATGATCGCAATGTGCCTAAACTCCGGCAGGCTGCCCGTTGTACGGAATGTGAAGAATGTCTGCCCAAATGTCCGCAAAACATACCTATTATTGAAGAAATGCGCCGTGTGGATAAATATGCCGAACAGTTAAAGCAAAAAACGGAGTTTTAAGCATACGGCCTAAAGTAATTTGTCAAATGATGAATTCTGTTGACGGCAGGCTTATCGGAGACTGCTGGAGTGTTCCTTTTGATGGTAAAGAACGGGGGATATTATATAAAATATTACAATGAAATAAGCTGGTGTTTGGAGATAGGATCAGGACAAACAAAGAAATGCGACAATGCCGATAAATCCTAAAAGCCAATTTGCTATAATTTAGATTCGCGTCGAATAGCTTATTTATTTGTTTTAAAGTTAAGAATAATAGCCTGGCTTCATTTTTACATATAATTACATTATATTTAAACCATTAGCGTAATAAGTAAATGAAAATAGAAAAAGTTTCCGAAGAATTTGCTGCCGACTGTTTTAGGCAGGGTATTGACTGTTCGCAGATCGTTTTGGGATATGCTGCGAACAAGGTAGGTATGGAGAGTGATGAGGCGCTCAGGATTTCTTCACCTTTCGGTGGAGGCATGTGGGCAGGACGCACCTGCGGTTGCGTAGTCGGAGGATTGATGGCATTAGGCATGAAATACGGATATAGCGAGCCGGGTGCTACCGAACAGAAAAAGGCATTGCTTGCTAAAAAGGCTGAGTTCGAACAAAAATTCGCTGAAGAAAACAAAAGCGTTGTCTGTAAGGAAATTCTCGGCTACGATTTAAGTAAACCCGAAGAAATGCAGCAAGTCATTGAAAAGAGCCTCTTTTACTCCATTTGCCCAAAAGTGGTATGCTCAGCCTGTAAAATACTGGATGGGCTTATGTGATTTCATCCATAAGTTATGTATAAGATCATCGACCGTGCTTTCGAAAAAGCATTTTCGGGCGTTGTATTATACAAACCTGAAATTATATTCAACTGTTAACTCTTAACTCTCGCTTTACTAAAATGCAATCTTTTTGAGTCCCTTCTAAAGGACAGATTAAAAAAAATCCGTAAAAAGTTTGGAGAAACAATTTTTTCATATCTTTGCACTATTGTAGTAGTACAATATTTATATAACACAATATATAACCGTATGATTAAGTTTTCATTAGATTATTCCAGCGGTATACCGGTATATCGCCAGATTATCGACCAGATCAGGTTTGGTATAGCATCCGGGCAACTTAAGCTGGGTGAACAGCTTCCCACGGTCAGAGCGCTTGCCGTTGAGTTAAAAGTAAACCTGAACACAGTATCCAAGGCATATAAAGAACTGGAAATCAAAAATATCCTGGAGACCCAACAAGGCACAGGTACTTTTATCAATAAAACAGAGCATGTGGTGCCGGAAAAAGAACGGGAAGATAAACTAAAAGAGATTTGTGAACAGTTCTCTTCCGTTGCGTTTAGTTACGGATATAATCTTGATGAAGTGATGCAGGAAATAAAAAATATCAAAAACTCTAAAAACAATCCATTATGATAACAAATGTAATAAACAGGGAATGGCTAAATCCTGTTTCCCTTTCCGTATTGCTGGTATTGATTATTGCATCGGTCGTATTATATGTGATGCAAATGATAAATATTCCGGTTCTGGTTGTCCTGATTGTCTTTTCCGGATTACTGGCTTCTGCGATCCGCATTGCCGATCAATGGGAACGAGCGGTGGTATTGCGTATGGGAAAATACAAGGGTTTAAAAGGCCCGGGACTGTTCATCATTATTCCCATTATTGACGAAGTGTCTACCTATATTGACCAACGGGTACGTGTCAGTGCTTTCAAAGCAGAGCAGACCCTTACCAAAGATACGGTACCGGTAAATGTGGATGCTGTGGTATACTGGACGGTTTGGGATGTTGAAAAAGCCGCTTTGGAGGTGCAGGAATATCAAAAAGCCATAGAACATATTTCCCAGACCGGGTTAAGGGATACGATCGGCAAGCACGAATTGTCGGAACTCTTACAGGAGCGCGATAAAATAGCCGAAGACCTGCAACATGTCCTGGACAGGAACACGAATCCATGGGGTATAACATGTCAAACCGTCGGTATCAATGATATTTCCATTCCTCAGGCTTTGGCCGATGCTATGAGCAAAGAGGCCCAGGCTGAGCGTGAAAGAAGAGCCCGTGTCATCCTGGGGACAGCCGAAACCGAAATTGCCGAAAAGTTTGAACAAGCCAGTAAAAAATACACCGATAATCCTGTAGCATTACACCTTAGGGGGATGAATATGCTGTTCGAAGGCCTGAAAGAGAAAGGTTCCATGGTGATTGTCCCCAGTTCGGCGCTGGATTCCATGAATCTGGGAGCCATGGGTGGATTGGTATCACTGGCAAAGAGTAATGAAACAATGACAGGCAAATAATCGTTTTAAGTTGTCTTTTTAGTAATTTCTTTGTGTCAAACCCATATAAAACAACAAAAACAATGACCCGAATTTTAATAGCCATTTTCATTGCACTTAATTTCCAGGCGTGTACACAAGAAAAAACTATCTTAGAAAAACCAACTATTGATAATAGAGTAGAGTTGATGAGTATTGTTTTCCGTTTGGCGGAAAAGCAGGAGTATTCAAATAAAAGGTTTAAACCTTATGTGAACAGGATCGAACAGTATTTTGAGAAATACAAAGATCATGAATTGATACAATTCACAAGATCAATTATGTCTGAGTATGGAATTGCTTTTGACGGTCCCATGTGGCTGGCTGTTCACCTGGATGATCACCTGAAACCGTTGCCGGGCGTCAAAGATGTCTGGCAACTTGACCCTCGATGGACTAAAGAAAATGTGGAAAAATTTGTCCCGTTATTACAGAAGTTCTATAAAGACACCAGGTTTGACAATTTTTTAAAAAGTAATGCCGATCTATATGCTGAGGTTGTCCGACGCTTTGCCCCGATTTATGATCAGGTAGACCCGAATTGGTGCTTTTCTTTTTTTGGGAAAAAACCCAAGGAAATATTTTCAATAAAAATCGGATTGGGTACCGGTGGTAATTGTTACGGGGTATATTTAGATGATACCAATGGGAACAGGAGAGTATACGCTATAATGGGTATACAATCGTTTGATCATACCGGTTTGCCGGAATTTTCCACTTTATTTGATTTACCATTAGTGATTCACGAGTTTAGTCATCCGTTTATAGACAATTTGACCGAAAAAAACAAAGAAATATTCAGGGAAAGTGGAGAGAAGATATTTTCAGTTGCAAAAAACGTAATCGGTATTGAGGCATATCCTTCATGGCAAATCGTGTTGGATGAGGCTTTGGTTCATGCATCTGTAATCAAGTATATGAAAGACCATGATTTCAAACAATCTGAAATAGAAACCTGGATAAAACTGTTAGAAGAAAATTTTGGATTTTTCTGGATAGAAGAACTTGTTGATGAATTGGAAAATTATGAGATACAACGAGACAAATACCCGACATTAGAAAGCTATATGCCGGAACTTGCAGAAGCCTACAAGATCTGGACGGAAAACATTTTGACAAGCACGCATTCCGACGAATGACAAAATATACCGGATTGGTTGTTTCCTATGTATTTCAGGATAAAATTCCGATGATCGATCATCAATTGTATTTTTTGTTTCTACTAAAGATCTATCTTTACAAAAGAAATAAAGCATCCTGAATAAGCATAATATCAGAGGGGATATTTTATTGCATCATTTCAAAATATAAGATTTTACCTTCTTTTTTAGGAGAATCACTATTTACTTGTATATAACTACAAATAAGCATCATGAAAAATCATTTGTTGTATCATTTATTATAGTAACATTTTTATTATTCATTTCATACTGTAAAGATGACAACTCTGATGATGGAAAAGAGACTATTTTGAATGTTTTAGATAAAATTACCGACCCTGAATTTAAAAAATGTATTCAAACCTTTATTACAAAAGGAAAAATTGAAGCGGCATTGCCCGACTTTTTGCCCGTACAGGAAGCGGCTGCAGTTGAAAGATGAAGCACACCCGAAATCCCAAAATGGTATCATTGGACATAAGTAACAATAAAGCTTTAAGAAGTGTATATTGTGGCGGGATATCGGGTGAACCACCCATTACATGTTTGGTGGGAAGTTGACGAAAACAACATGTGGGCAAACAGACCTTCCACTATCGATATTGGTGTAGGATCGAAAGGAAAAATCGTAACAAAGAGGTAATTGGTAAGATTAGGGTAGTGTAATTGAATAATCCCCTGTAGTTCACTGAAGAAATAAAAAGAGGCAGGGTAGGACTAAAAAATCAGGATTCAAAGTCCCTCCTGCCCTTGCCGCTGACACGAAATTAATCTGCCGACCACAATTTTGCACCCTTATGAATATGGGGTTGAAATTATATCACTTTTTACTGACTAAATCCAATCGTTCCAATATAATGGTACTCTTTATGGCACCAAATGCGACCGTGGCCTGTTTACCCTTTAATTCCAGGACAACACCGACTGCTGTCTGACCGGCTAAACGTACACTGTCCCCTTTTTCGATAACAGCATGGCTGAGTGGGATTACTTCAATTTCCGGTTTGTCTGTTCCGGATTTATTGGGCTCAGACACAAGAGGAGATTGCTTTGCAGTTAATTCGATTTCTTTCCGTTTATCTTCCCAATAAATTTTATCACGGGCAATAGATTGCAGGAAGTTATCCATATGAATAAAATCTTCTCCTATTTTAGCCGATGAGTCTACGATGATATCTTCAGGAAGACCAATTCTCCGGGCCACCTCCACAGCAAACGAACTCCCGGGATTACCGACAGAAAGCCTGTACAACGGCTGCATTCGTTCAGCATCGTAGAGCATGGCGCCATTGATGATCCCATCGGTTTCATACGCAAAATGCTTCAGATTCTGAAAGTGGGTTGTAATAACTCCAAAGCTGTGCCTGCGGTTAAACCTGTCGAGCAGTGTTTCGGCAATAGCCCCGCCGATCTGTGGCTCAGTTCCGCTTCCGAATTCATCTATCAGGATAAGCGTTTTATTATTACAGTTTTCGACAAAAAACTTCATATTGGTCAGATGTGAAGTATAAGTACTAAGGC
>JAISOY010000032.1 GCA_031275285.1 Bacteroidales bacterium
AAGGTACTGCTTTTTTTTTATCCGCAAACTTTTTTTGAAACTTTTTTTATCTTTTTTCGTAAATCGCTCGCTTTTCTTTATTTAGACTTAAATACCCCGCTCAAAGAACTTGCTTCTCCCAAAAGAGGCCGCAAAGGTAAGTGCTTTTTGTTATCATACAAACTTTTTTTACTTTTTTATTTGTCTTTTTTTGTATCCACTTCACTACCAACCGGAACCCACATCTATAACCAACGTTAACAACGGCCCTAATCCGGTAATTACTCAAAAATGCACAAATAAAAACCTGCAAATAACAAAATCACCATCCCCTCAAACTACTCGCATCCTCTAAAAAAAGAGTCCGCAAAGATAAATACAACTTTTTTATATTTCAAAATCTATTTATCAACTTTTTTTGAAGTATTGAAACAAGCATTTAACATTCAGTGAAATAATTTCATTTTCCCAGTGGAATTAAGTCATGCTATTAGTTGTTTATAGGATTCTTTTCTTATCTAACCTACGATAGTTATTGAATAAAAGTAATGAGAAGTCAAATTCGGTACTTTTAAAGTTTTTTATGCTTTCACTGAACTAATTTCGGTTACTTTTGCCTCAAAATATAATCTTATGCACAGGTATCGTATTCTGAACAATGTTGTTGGATGGTGTTGCTTTGCTATTGCAGCCTGTACTTATATTCTAACTGCTGAACCAACCGTAAGCTTCTGGGATTGTGGCGAATTTATCGCTGCCGCAGATAAACTTCAGATCGGGCACCCGCCCGGAGCGCCCATGTTTTTATTATTGGCACGGGTGTTCGCTATCTTTGCTCCCGGACCGGACAAAGTAGCATTTATGGTAAATGTCTTTTCTGCTTTGGCAAGTGCATTTACCATTTTGTTTTTATTCTGGAGCATTACACATATTGCACGTAGGGTATTGATAAAAAAACAGGAATACACCCCTGTAAACACATTTGCTGTATTAGCCAGTGGAGCCATTGGTGCCCTGGCATATACATTTTCTGATACATTTTGGTTCTCAGCAGTAGAAGGTGAGGTATATGCCGCTTCGTCTTTCTTTACCGCTATCGTTTTCTGGGCTATTCTCAAATGGGAAGAAACAGCCGATACTCCCTATGCCAATCGTTGGCTGATACTCATCGCTTACTTAATGGGACTTTCAATAGGGGTACACTTATTGAATCTGTTAGCGATCCCGGCAATTGTCCTGGTATATTATTTCCGTAAATACCAACCGACAAAAAAAGGGGTGATCCTGACCTTATTGACATCAGCATTAATACTTGTGGGAATTCTTTACGGTATCATTCCCTGGATCGTCCAACTTGCCGGATATGTAGAACTGGCATTTGTGAACGGATTAGGACTTCCGTATAATACCGGCGTATTATTTTATATAATCCTGCTGGTGGCGGCCATGATCTATGGCCTGCATTACACATACCGGAAAAAGAAATATATGGTCAATACTATCCTGCTAACAGCGGTAGTCATTATTATAGGGTATTCTTCTTATAGCATGATCGTGATCCGCTCATTGGCCAATCCACCGATGGATGAAAACAGCCCGGATAATGTCTTTGCTTTGATGTCATATCTCAACCGGGAGCAATACGGTGACCGCCCGTTATTTTACGGCCAGTATTATAATGCCCCGGAAACGGAACGGGTAGAAGGGAAACCGGTCTACACCCAGATCAATGGACGTTATGAAATAACCACCCGTACGATTAAGCCTGTATATGATAGCCGGTTCAACACTATATTCCCAAGGATGTACAATTCGGCCGCATCATCTGTGGAGATGTACAAAAGCTGGGGAAATGTAAAGGGACGACCGGTAAGGGTGAAAGATAGTAATGGAAAAGAAACAATTTTACATAAACCTACTTTTGCCGAAAACCTCAGGTTCTTTTTTACTTATCAGCTGGGACATATGTATGGTCGCTATTTTATGTGGAATTTTGCAGGACGCCAAAACGATATACAGGCTGACGGGAGTATTCTCAACGGAAACTGGTTGAGTGGGATACCGGTATTTGACACTCCCCGGCTGGGGGCTCAGGATGAATTGCCCGGACCTATGAAAAACGATGCCGGCCGTAATACCTACTATATGCTTCCGTTGATACTTGGTCTGATCGGTTTGTTATGGCACCTGCAGAAAGATATCAAATATTTCTGGGTGGTAATGGCCCTGTTTTTTATGACCGGAATCGCTATTGTGATTTATCTGAATCAGACTCCTCTGCAGCCGAGGGAGCGTGATTATGCCTATGCCGGTTCGTTTTATGCTTTTGCGATATGGATCGGATTGGGAACAGCTGCCATCTATGACCTGCTAAAGAAAAAGATCCCTGCAAAAGTTTCCTTGACGGCTGCATGTTTATTATCTATTTCCGTACCTGTTATCATGGCGCAGCAAAACTGGCACGACCATGACCGTTCCGGACGCTACACTGCAAGGGATATTGCTTATAATTACCTGAATTCGTGTGCTCCCAATGCTATCCTGTTCACCGTCGGTGATAATGATACCTTCCCTTTATGGTACCTTCAGGATGTAGAAGGTGTACGCACCGATGTACGGGTGGTCAACCTGATGCTGTTACGTGCTGACTGGTACATCAGCCAGATGAAACTGGCTACATATGGATCGGCTCCCCTTCCTATCGATCTTCCCGAATCGAAATATCTTACAGGTCAACGGGATGCCGTATATCTGATCGACCAGGTAAAAGACACGATGGATCTTCGCCAGGCACTGGATTTTATCAATAGCGACGACCCCCGCAGCCGTATTGAGCCTGAACCCGGAGTACAACTGGACTATATCATGACCAAAAACTTTTCCATACCCGTAGATAAGCAAAAGGTACTGGACAATGGTATTGTGAAACCGGAAAATGCAGACGAAATCTTAGATACATTAGCTTTCCGCATTAATTCATTCGCCATAACCAAAGAACACTGGATGGTACTGGAAATTATTGCATCCAATAATTGGGAACGACCGGTGTACTGGACATCAGCCAACCATGACGGGACGGTGGGACTGGATGATTACCTGCAATTGGACGGAACAGCTTACCGCTTAGTTCCTATAAAAACGGAAAGTGAAGATGTGCTTAATACAGGCAGGGTCGATTCGGACTTATTGTACGACCGGCTAATGAACACTTTTCGCTGGGGTCGTTTTAATGAACCCGATGTATGGATAGATTACCAGAATATCAGAACCATGAACGTAATACGAGCCCGTCATTTATATAACCGCCTTGCTACGCAGTTGATACAGGAAGGAAAGAGGGAACGTGCAGTTAAGGTAATTGATCGTGCGCTGGAGCTATTTCCTCCATCCAAATTGCCTTATGATTACTTTTCATTGATACAGGCTGAAATATTATTTCAGGCGAGTGAAACAGAGAAAGCCTCCGGTCTTCTTATGGATTATGCCGATGATTGCCTGGATGAACTGAATTATTATTATTCTCTATCCAAAAAATATTTTGATTCCGTTAAACGAAAGTCGGAAAGGACAGAACTTTTATTAAATGAAATTGCGAGGCTGGCAAAAGCCTATGAACAAGAGGAAATTAACGATTATATTTCATCACGACTGGAACGACAACAGTGAATGTACGTATTTAACCTATAACTGATTCTGCGATAAACCAGACACCTTTATAGTGTTTTTACCATTATTTTACTGATCGTTTCCGGGAAAAATGATTTATATTTGTCATAAGAGAAATGAAATATAAAGGTGGTAACTCACACGGTTAAATCTATCGCTTTATGTGTTGTTTTTCTTAATCTTTTGGTAAAATTGAAATACCAACTTATACATATAAAAAAAATATGTAGGACCGGTTTCTTTATAAGCCTGGTTCAGGTATTGTATTTTTATAATGTTTGTTCTGTATATGCCTTTCAGTCCAACAACGACCACCCTATCCTAATCATAAGCTCCTACAATCCTGACTCTTACAGCACATCGACAAATATTTCAGAATTTATCGAGGAATACAACCGGCTGGGTGGTACTTCTACTGTACATATTGAAAACATGAATTGTAGAAGTTTCTCCGAATCTCTTTACTGGAAAGAGAGGATGAAGAATATCCTAAGCAAATACCAGGGATACAATAAACCTAAAAGCATTATATTATTAGGTCAGGAGGCCTGGGCATCATATTTGTCGCAGGATGACTCTACAGTCGCTAATATTCCTGTATTTTCGGCCATGGCAAGCAGAAATGCTATTATTCTGCCCGACAGGAATGTTGCATCTTTGAAAAATTGGATGCCGGAATCTGTGGATTTAATCTCTGATTCATTGTCTAAACATGTACAGGGCGGCTTCATATATGAATATGATGTCGAGAGCAACATCCGTCTCATCAAAAAATTGTACCCGGATACCCGGAATATCGCATTTGTCTCCGATAATACATATGGAGGAGTATCTATCCAGGCTTTCGTAAGAAAAGAGATGAAAAAATTTCCGGAATTGAACCTGATACTTCTTGATGGCCGGAGTCACAGCATCTATACGATTGTTGAAGAGTTACGTTCATTGCCGCCCAATACGGTATTATTGTTAGGTACCTGGCGAGTGGATGAAAATGACGGATATTTTATGAGAAATGCTACGTATACCATGATGGAAGCCATTCCATCCTTACCTGTTTTTTCATTAACATCCCTCGGACTGGGCTATTGGGCAATAGGCGGCTATATGCCAGACTACCGGAATTTTGGCAAAGATGTAGCACGGCAAATCATTCATGTCTTATCGGATAAAGAAACTAAAAACCAGATAACTATTGTTCCTAATTATCTGAAATTAGACAACATAAAGATAGACGAACTGGATATTGATCGATCATTCCTACCTTCGGATATAAAATTGATCAATGTAAATCCGACGTTTTACCAACAATACAAGTTACAGATATGGACAGGCGTACTTATTATTACCATTTTATCAGTTGCTTTATTACTTGCCCTCTTTTTCTACGCCAGAACAAAAAGGTTGAAAGATAATTTAGAAGTTTCCGAAGTAGAATTACGCATAGCCAAAGATAGAGCTGAAGAATCAAATCGTTTAAAAAGTGCATTCCTGGCAAATATGAGTCATGAAATAAGAACCCCTTTAAATGCGATAGTAGGCTTTTCGAATATACTGATCATGAAGGATCCTTCATCAAAAGAGAGAAAAACTTATTGTGAAATAATCCAGAATAGCTCCAAATTATTATTGAGATTGATCAATGATATTTTAGATATTTCAAAATTAGAAACGGAAAAGGTCAGTTTCTGCTATAAAAAGTGTGACATCATTCCTTTATTGTACCAGGTATTAGCCACGATCGAACATGCCCCTCAAAATAATAACGAATATATTTTCCATCCCCGTTATAATGAATTTGAGTTACGCACAGATGATCAACGTTTGCAACAAATATTGATCAATCTTTTATCAAATGCTTCAAAATTTACAAAAAACGGAAAAATAACATTGGACTTTGAAATTGATGCAGCCAATCACCGGATACTATTCTCCGTAGCTGATACGGGACCTGGGATCCCTGAAGATAAAAGGGAAACAATATTCGACAGGTTTGAAAAACTGGATAATTATGTCCAAGGTACTGGTTTAGGCCTCGCTATATGTAAGTTGATCACATCTAAATGGGGAGGCGATATCTGGGTAGATCCCCATTATAAAGATGGAACACGCTTTGTTTTTTCACATCCGTTGGATATTGAGAAAGAGATAATGAATCATTCCTTAAATTAAAAAATAACTACATAAATGAATAAATATATTGTTTGTTGCTTATTAATTTCTACTCTATCAATAACATTGAATAGCAACATTCTGGGACAGGTGATCGTAAAGGGTCAGGTAGTAGATGCAGATAACGGGGAGCCGTTAGTGGGGGCCACAATCCTGACTATTGGTGCTGATCAAGGAAATATTACAGATTCTGAAGGTAAATTTTCATTACTGGTCGCTCCAAATTCAAGTATTTCAATTAAATATCTGGGATATAAAGATTTGAAGAAGACAGTTCCCGCCACTGATCTGCTGGATCTGGGTGTTGTTATGATGGAAACGGATGAATACTCACTGGATGATGTGACTATTACATCCTCAATTGCTATTTCAAGAAAAACTCCTGTCGCATTATCCTCGATCAACAATTCATATATAGAGGAAAAGATAGGAATGCAGGATTTTCCCGAGATATTAAAGGCTACTCCGGGAGTATATGCAACACGGAAAGGAGGCGGCTTTGGCGATTCAGAGTTAAGATTAAGGGGATTTAAATCAGAAAATATTGCTGTAATGGTAAACGGTGTCCCCGTGAATGATATGGAATGGGGAGGAATCTACTGGAGCAATTGGGCCGGATTAATAGATGTCAGCCGTTCCGTACAGGTACAACGAGGTTTGGGTGCATCAAAAGTTTCTGCTCCATCGGTAGGAGGCTCTGTCAACATTATTACGAACACGATCGATGCAAAAAAAGGAGGATTTATATCATATGGGATGGGTAATCACGGATATAATAAGGTCGTATTCAAAGTATCCACCGGATTGATGAAAAATGGCTGGGCCTTAACATTACTTGGCGGTAGAACCTGGGGAGAAGGATATGTACAGGGGACAGAATTCAACAGTTATAATTATTTTATCAATGTTGCCAAACGAATCAATGATAGCCACCAACTTTCCTTAACGGCATTTGGGGCACCTCAATGGCACAATCAACGTAATAAGAACGATGGGCTTACGATGGATGGGTGGCAACAGGTAAAAAAATTCATGGGAGATGATCGGCCTTATACCTATAATCCGACATATGGATATGGTATTAACGGTGAGCGAAAAACATCTTCGAAAAATGAATACCATAAACCCCAGATATCTTTGAATCATTTGTGGCAAATCAATGAAAAATCAAACCTCAGCACGGCACTATATGTATCTATAGGCCGGGGATATGGTTATAGCGGACAAGGCTTTAGCTCTGCATACAGGAATAAGTGGTATGGAGCATCTTACGGTACTTTAAATACAGAATTGCGTCATCCGGATGGTACTTTTGCCTATGATGAAATATATGAAATAAATGCGGCAAGTACCGACGGAGCGCTTATGGCAATGTCGAAATCTGTAAACAGCCATAATTGGTATGGACTGTTGTCTACTTATTCAACAAAAATCGGAAAAAACTTCGATTTCTACGGAGGAATCGACTTTCGGTATTATAAGGGTATCCATACCAATGAACTGATCGATCTCTATGGGGCTGATTATTTTCTTGACTCCTCTTCAAGAGGAAGCGTATTACCTGAAAACAACAGTGCTGCAACAGAAGGAGATGCTTTCGTCAATAAAGAAATGCGGGTAGGTGATATTGTTTACAGGGATTATGATGGATACATCGCTCAGGAGGGAGTGTTTGCGCAAGCGGAATATAAGCTTGAAAAACTGAATGCATTTATTTCAGGCTCTTTATCAAATTTTTCATATTGGCGATACGACCGGTTTTACTATGATAAAGATCACGCCCGTTCAAAAACGGAAAACTTTTTAGGCTATAATATAAAAGGCGGAGCCAACTACAATTTGACGGATAACCACAATATATTTGCCAACGTTGGCTATATAAGCCGCGCGCCTTTCTATTCCGGAGGCGTTTTCTTGTCTGGACAGGTAAGTAACATAACCAATCCGGAAGCCATCAATGAAAAAATATTTTCCATAGAGTTGGGTTACGGACTGCATAACAAATTCATAGATATAAAACTAAATGCCTATCATACCAAATGGATGGATAAAACCATGACAAAAGGTATTGAAGTAAAAAGCAACAATGTATATATCGATCAGATCAGCCTGAATATGGCAGGAGTGGATGCCGTTCACCAGGGAATTGAACTCGACTTCATAGCAAAACCATTTAACTGGTTGGATATTACGGGCATGGTATCTTTGGGGGATTGGAATTGGAAGGGTAATTCTACCGGCTACTTCTATGATTCGGGAGGACAACCTGTAAAATCATACGGCAGAAATCCTGAAACAGGGAATACGGAAATAGTTCATGCGTCCGGGATACAAGCAGATGACCATGCTTATATGACAGTAGATTTAGATGGGGTTAATGTTGGTGGTTCCGCACAAACCACAGCTTCTTTAGGTATCAAGATAAAACCTATTGAAGGACTTTACTTCGGAGCGGATTATTTGTTGTATGCCCGCAATTATTCCGACTGGAATTTCAGTTCATATGATCTGGTATTGAATGGAACAAAAGAATACGAAACTCCATGGAGAATTCCTTCAGCAGGAGTAGTAGATCTTCATGCGGGTTACAGTTTTAAGATAGGCGGACTGGATGCATCGGTATCCGGTAATATTTTTAATTTGCTTGACAAAGAATACATAGTGGATGCAAATGACGGAACCGACCATGATAAAGCAACTGCATATGGTATATTTTACGGATTCGGACGTACCGGTTCAGTAAAATTAAAAATAACGTTCTAAGCCTATCCCGTAAGAGACCTGGAATGAAAGGATTAGCTTTATTCCGATAACTCGATAATAGATCCGGCCACGATGTTTGATATCAGGTTACGTAAACGGATAGATGTCCCGGTTTTAAGATGAACACAATTGGTCAGCAGGATCACAGCTGTTTTTGTTTCAGGATCTAAAACAATTGAGGTTCCTGTAAAGCCAGTGTGTCCGTAAGAATATGGACCGAAAAGATCACCTTGATTGGATCCCCAGGTATCCCATCCCAATGTACGCCCGAAATCTTCATATCCTGAGGGGACCTTTGACATTGTCCGTACTGTAAGTGGCCCCAGAATACGAACCCCATTCAGTTCCCCGCCATTTAATAACATGGCAGCCAAAACAGAAAGATCTTCAGCATTTGAAAAAACTCCGGCATTTCCCGATACCCCTCCGTTCATCACCCTTGCTAAAGGATCATGAACCGTACCTGTAGGCACTCTATCCGGCTCTGTAGGCACAGCCTGATATAATGTTTCTCCTACGGGATTATAATCTGTATGCTTTAAATGAAGCGGTTTAAAAATATTCTCCCGCGCAAATATTTGCAGGCTTTGTCCAGATATCAACTCAATAATCCGTTGTAAGGTAATAAAATTAAGGCAACTATACCGGCACTGTTTCCTAGGCTCGGATAAGCGGGAAACATTGGAAATGTATTCGATCATACCATCCGGATTAGGGGTGGAATATACTTTTTGTAATTCTTCCAGAGATGCATAAGCGGGCAGTCCTGAAGTATGTGTCAATAAATTTATGATCTTGATTTCAGTCCTTCTTTGGGTCAAAGTATCCACCCAAGGTTTGAATTCCGGTATATACAAGGATACATTATCGTATAAGCGCAGTTTTCCCTGTTCGATCAAGATCATACACGATAAAGTAGTAGAAATAACTTTACTGACAGAAGCAAGATCAAAGACCGCATTCTCATTCATAGGTATTTTTTCAGGGTGTACCTGTTGCATCCCATAAGCTCTTAAATAAGCCAATTTATCGAAACGAACCACAGCTAATACTGCCCCGGGAATTTCCTCATTATCAATAGCCTTTTGAATAGCAGTATCTGCATAAGCCATACGTTGCGCATCCATTCCCACCGCGGCCGGTGTAACCCTTGGTATCGACTGTGCATGCAATGATATAGCAACGCACATCAACAAAAATGTAAATAAAATCCTATATTTCATATGCATAAGTCGGAAAGTAAGAATGTTCATAAAGTCGAAAAGTAGAGGCAGGCAACTTTTTTCAGGATACTTTTCATTTCTTTTTATTTCTTCTTCTTTCAATTTATTTTTCATCCGTTTATAATTTTACACTTGAAACACTATTCTTTGATGCCTTACTGTTTTTCTGTAACCAGCAAAGCGACCGATCCATCGGAACAACTATAAATGCAACGTTTGCCTGATAGAGGAAAAACCGTATTCACCAATGAATTAGCTACCTTTCTCCTCCAGATTAAATGGCCGGTATAAGAATCAACCGCAAATAATTCCCCTGTCATGGTACTTCCATATATCACACCGTCTTTCTCCTGAGGCATGGAAGGTGCGAATTCATACCCGTATCCGATATAGGTGGCCCAGAGCTTTTCAACCCGGTTATTCTGAGCTGAGAAACAGACCAGACTATCACGCATTGTTTTAGAAAAGACCCTCGACGAATCTTCGGACAATCCGATCGTTTCCCTCACTGTGGATTGTTTGGTACGCCATACGGTATGTCCGTTTTGAACATCAATAGCTGTCATAGCCCTATCGGGAGCCGTAATAAAAACTTTACCGTGAGCAGCTACCGACCATACTGCCGCCGGAGAAAAATGCATCCGTTGCCCGTTTTCATTCCATTTCCATAAAAGCTTTCCTTCGCCTGCAGATAAGGCATATAAATAATTATCCCAGGCACCAAAAACAACATTTCCCTTATACAATAACGGCCGTGATTCAATATATCCATGGATATCGGTATATTCCCAAATGATCTTACCTGAATACAGATCAATAGCCCTGAAACAGTGATCGCTTGCCCCGATATACACCACTCCATCAGCAATCAACGGAACACCCATCACCGCTTCTTTTGCTTCGATTTTCCATATGAGCCGGCCATTTGTATCCAGACAATAAATATTTTTATCTGCCGAACCAAACACTACCCGTCCTTCAGACACGGCAGCAGTTGCAACAATCCTGTTTCCGGTTTGATAACGCCATATTACCTTCCCGTTTTTCATATTCAAACAATTCAGGTAACCTTTGTCGTCGCCGATGTATACAGCATTATTGGCAACAACAGGAGAAGCATAAATAGCCGCTCCTAATTGTGTACGCCAGGCTTCCGAAACAAGAGAATACGAGTGATTCAGGGAATAATCAGGCCGTTCATAAGACCTGTTCTTTTCAACATATTCCGTATGCAGGGAATAGCCACCCCGATAAGTCGGCCCGACATTATCCGTCATCTGGTTGTAAGCAATAATCGAATCACTGGAAACAGTAAAAACAGTATATCCTCCGACTGGTCCGTTTGCCCGTAATGTAGACCGGTTGATAAAAGCCGGGATACCATCATAATAGGTCAGACTGTTACTATGGTAATGACCGCCTAATATGGCTTTTATATTATATTGCTGCAGTAAATCCGTTACTTCATACCAATTATCTACATCTCCTTTTTGTAATGGATAATGGGTAGTAATAATTACCGGTTTTTTCTTTCCCCACTTTTTCAGATCCCGGGATAAGGCATTGATATCCTGCGGCGCGACATGACCTTCAGCCATCCGAACTACAGGGCCGGTATTGAAACCTAAAAATAAAAAACCATGGTATTCGAACCGAAAATAATCCGAACCGAAAATATTAGCAAAATCCGTAAATGCGGATTCCGTCCATTTGGTATCATGATTCCCTGAAGTAATATGATAAGGAATCTGCAATCGATCTAGAATCGCCTTCGCCTGTAATAAGGATTGGCGATCTCCGTTTTCGGTAATATCTCCGGAAACAATTACAAAACTCAACTCCGGAGTACGATTGATCTGTTCTACGGCCTTATTCAAATCTTCCCCCGCAACAGGAGCCTTCTGTGAAATATGAAGATCACTCAATAATGCAAAACGAAAATCCTGAGCGTTTGAGAGATGTATTGATCCTGATAATAAAAAAAAACCGATAAATAAATACAGTCGATACATTAAGCACCCGGTGCTATCTATTATTTTCTTAAGTCGCATTGGTCAAGTTGATTACATTTATTTATATGTATTACTTAAAATAGTCAAAATGAAGTTTTGTTGTAACCTCAAAAATATCAAATAATTTTGGGTATCCTATGATCTGTACTTGTGTTTTTTCTTATTTGCCGGAGCATTTACATATTTTTTATTAAAAAAATATTGTTTCTGCTCCTGCTTTTCTTCCCCATATCTGGCCACATACATTTTTTCACCATTATAAGGATCGAAACCACAGTAAAACATCACAGAAGATAATGTCATAGGAGTCGGAGTAAAATCCTGGACCTGTTCCAGGTGATTCATTCCCATTTTACGCATGATTCCTGATAGTTCCTGCATGTCCTTTTTTTCACATGCCGGATGGCTGGATATAAAATAAGGGATCAATTGTTGTCTTAAGTTTTGCCTCTCATTGATCTTATCAAACTTCTCCTTAAGTTTTATAAACAGGTCGAAAGAAGGTTTACGCATTGCTTTCAGTACTTTTGGAGAGGTATGTTCCGGAGCTACTTTCAAACGTCCCGAAACATGGTGTTGTAATAAATTGTCAAAATAATCAGATGCTACCCTCCCTTTAAATCCGTTAGCATCCATTAATAAATCATAACGTATCCCGCTACCGATAAATATTTTCCTGATACCATCCATTTTCCTTATCTTCCTGTATAATGCCAGCAAATGACCATGATCTGCATCCAGGTTTTTACAGGCCCTGGGATAAATACAGGAATAACGGCTGCATCGTTCACAAATGGCCTTATCCTTTCCTTGCATACCGAACATATTGGCCGAAGGTCCACCGAGATCCGACAGGTTACCCTTAAATCCGGGCATCCGGATGATTTGCTTTATCTCATCAATGATGGATCTTTCCGATCGGCAGGCCACAAATTTACCCTGATGGGCAGAGATAGTACAGAAACTACATCCTCCAAAGCACCCCCGGTGAATATTCACTGAAAATTTGATCATCTCAAAGGCAGGAATATGTTTTTCCTTATACCTTGGGTGAGGTAAACGTGTGTAAGGAAGATCAAATGCCAGATCAACATCTTTTTCATCCAACAGGTATTCAGGAGGATTAACCACCACATATCTATCCACGGAAGGCTCTATTAAACGAACCGAATGTAATCTATTGGACTCTGTCTCTATCCGGCAAAAATTTTCCGCAAATTTCCGCTTGTCTTTCAGACAATCCTCATACGAATGTAATATGATGTGCTTTTGTTGGCTGTCTTTAAAAAAGGTGTCCCGGGTAAGATAAGCCGTTTGGGGTATCTCCTTCAACCCGGAGATCTTTTTTCCCGACTGCATCTCCCTGGCAACAGAACAAATAGGATGTTCTCCCATTCAGTATATCAGTAAATCGGCACCACTATCGACTAAAATGCTCGGTTTAAGGGTATCCTGCCAGTAATCATAATGGGTCAGCCGGCGCAAAGAGGCTTCTATGCCTCCTATTACCACAGGCACATCCGGATATAAATCCTTCAAAATACGAGAATATACCGATACGACATAATCGGGCCGGAATCCTGCCTGATTACCGGCAGTGTATGCATCATCACTGCGTAAACGTTTGTTGGCTGTATAATGATTCACCATGCTGTCCATACATCCTCCGGATATTCCGAAAAAAAGGCGGGGAATACCCAATTTTCTGAAATCACGAAGATCATCGCGCCAATTAGGCTGTGGAACAATGGCCACCCGTAATCCTTCGGCTTCCAGAATGCGCCCGATAACTGCAGCCCCAAAAGATGGATGATCGACATAGGCATCACCTGAAAAAAGGATCACATCCAATTCTTCCCATCCTCTTGCCTCCACCTCTTTTTTAGAAGTGGGCAACCAATCGGTTATTTTACGATGTATTACACGTGTCATTATAAAACAAAGATAGGTATAATGTCGAAATCAGGAAATCAATCCTTTTTATATATCTTCGCAACTTTAAATATTATTGGATAAACATGAATCTATTCAGACGCTGTTTTCACATTTCCCTGATCATTGCTTTTTTATTTCCTATCTCCGCTTTTTCCGGTAATGACACCATACGCCTGGGGCGTTCCTTCGGCCTGCAGATATCCGGCTTTGCCCGGGTAGATTATATCTACGACACACGGCAGACAGCAGAAGCTGTAGAAGGCTTGTTCACTTTTTATCCTTCTCCGGAAATGTTAGATGCAAATGGAGATGATATCAACGCTTCACCAAAGGCTAATTTCTTATCCATCGCATCACGTCTATCTACCCGCTTTTTTGCTCCTGATGTGTTCGGGGCAAAATCTTCGGCATATATTGAATTCGATTTTACAGGAACATCCAACACGAATGGGGTACGTTTACGGCAGGCCTATGTGAACCTTGCCTGGAAGCAAAGCAGCCTGTTGCTCGGAAGGACATGGCATCCACTGGCACAAAGCTGTATTCCGAATGTGATCGGACTCAATACAGGCGCACCGTTCTGGGCATTCAACAGAAGTGACCAGGTACGTTTCAATTACCGTCCCAATAATTGGAACTTTTCTGTGATTGCCCTTTACCAGAGTGATTACGCATCCCTAGGACCATCTCCGTCAGGAGCGCTTAAAAGTTCCTCTTATATGCGGGATGCCGTGTGGCCAGAATTTGATGTGGATATTGCATATAAGACCAAAAGTCTTCATGCCGGAGTGGTGGGTAGTGTCAAAACAATCAAACCACGCCTGTTCACCGAGGGAACCAACGGAAGGTATAAAACCGATGAAAAGCTGACCACCTTTTCCGCACAGGCATATCTCCAGTATCAATTGTCAAAATGGATATTTAAGGCACAAGGTACATATGCCCAGAATATGACAGAGTCGCTGATGATAGGCGGTTATGCCGTAAGTAGTATTAACCCTGATACCGGACATGAAACATATACACCTACACAGTACATGAATTACTGGGTAAATATAGATTACGGGAAAAAATGGCAAACCGGGTTATTTATCGGATTCCTCAATAGTCTGGGGACATTGGGGAATGTTACCGGAGAATGGTATGCCAGAAGACCGGATATCAAATATATGTACCGTATTTCACCGCATCTGTTTTATAATGTCCAAAACTGGCAGTTTGCCGTCGAAATGGAATACACAGCGGCAGCATTCGGCGACATTCGGAATGCGGACAAAGCAAAGATCGTAAATACGAAAGAATACGCTAATTTAAGAAGCAATTTACTGGTTTGTTTTTATTTTTAAGCACTCAGTGCTATTTACTGTTTTCTTAAGTCACATTGATCAGATTGATTACATTTATTTAAATATGACATTAATTGTTTGGCATTACTTGATGATGTTTTTTAAGTCGATCAGTTTATTGATAATTCCCAATTGGCGTCGCCGAGCTAAAGGTTTTCAATTTTCCATTCTCAATTACCGGATATGCCCTCGTTTTCCCACAAAATAATATCCCTGATCCTGTTGTGTCTGCTTTATAGTTCCGGCTTACAGGCACAGTTCAACAGTCCGTTGGAAAGACATATCTCCCTCTCTGTTGAAGAAGATATGCAGGCATCGGGGAATATCTTTTTTTCTTCGTGGAAACCTTTTATACAAGAGCATATTCAACCGGCTACTTCCCGTTCATTGGTATGGAATGACACACAAAGCAGCAGACGGACATGGTGGGGAAGAAAGATATTCGAAGAAAGCCTGCTGGAACGGGGTGACTCAGGTTACTACCTGTTTTTCGACCCTGTCTTTGATTTTTCTTTGGGTAAGGAGTCCTCTACCGATCGCAAGCTATATGTCAACACCCGTGGAATAAGGGCAGGAGCCAGATTAGGAAAACGCTTCGCTTTTGAGACGGATGTGTATGAAAACCAGATAAAAGTACCCATACAGGTGGATGAATATACAGCCATGTGGCGAGTCATGCCGGGACAGGGGCAAGCCCGTCGCTATAAAAACACCGGATGGGATTTTTTCAATGCTTCAGGATATATTTCATGGAGTATACATAGATCACACAATGTACAATTCGGCCATGGAAAACATTTTGTGGGAGACGGTTACCGTTCCCTGTTGTTGTCCGATAATACCTTCAATTATCCATATATAAAATATACGGCAACATTCGGGCGATGGCAATATGTCCGGAATGTATCTTCTTTTATGAATATCGTCTCCCAGAGTGATGTATATGAATATCCCAAGAAAACAGCAGGATTCGATTACCTGACCGTACTCATCGGGAAAAAATTATATCTGTCTTTATTTGAAAGTAACATCTGGCATAATCCGGATAGCACAGGCCGTTTTAAACCTACTTTTCCCATGTTTAACCCTATTATCCTGACAAATACTTTATTCACCAAAAACAGTGAGAAGACACATTCACTGGTTGGGATCAATGTCAGGTATGACCTGTCGCAAAGCATCCAGCTATACGGACAACTGGCTTTTGATGATATGATGAATACCCTAAAAAAAAATGGGAAACAGATCGGTGCCAAATATTTTAATGCGTTTACCATCGACCGCTTATTCCTGCAAGCGGAATACAATGAAATAGAAAAGGATAGTTATTCATATACAAAAGACACTTATATATCTTATACACATTATAATCAGGCAATCGCCCATCCTTTAGGTAATAATTTAAGGGAAGTGCTGGCTTTTGCTTCTTATGCTTTCCGAAGATTCCGGTTCGACTACCGGTTTAATTTCGCAAAAGAAAAGGATGCCGGGGTTACAGCTCTACAGGAACTCCCTATATATAACCATGGAAAAAAAGTGGTATCAAATCACATTCAGGCAGCCTGGATCATCAATCCGAGAACAATGATGCAATTGGCAGTTGCCTATACCGACCGCAATGAAACTACGATTACTAATAGCAGGCACACAGGGGTTTTCCTGATTTCTTTCCGTACAGCCCTGCGTAATATATACTTTGATTTCTGACCAACATCTGTTCACTCGTAATATTACGTACAAAAATGTGATTCACAAGAAAAGCCCTTACCGGTTCAATCAAAATATTCCGGGTTATTTACAGCATATCCAAATAAAGAGAAGTCCCCCCGACTGGGGTCATCAGGAAAAATTCCCTTAAAGTACCTATCAATCTCCATTGACGTAACCTTATCCGCATTTTTTCGTTTTGTGATTCCTAAACGGATGCTCATTTTGTGAACATGCGTATCCAATGGAATCGATAATTTGGAAGGATCCACCGATTTCCATATTCCCAGATCGACACAGCTATCCTGTCGGCACATCCAGCGCAGGAACATGTTGATCCGTTTACAGGCCGAAGTGCTGTTTGGGGAAGGGAAATAATGGACATGGCCGAAAAGTTTCTGTAATGCCTCGACAGGCGGTACAAGTTTATTTGATATTACTATAGTTTCCAGATCATTGAATTGTGTGTAGCAATCACATAATATAGATAACAACTCATATATATCCGTATAAGCGATAAACCGGTAAAATTTTCTTTTGTCGGCCCTACGGAAATAAGAGAAATCTCCTTTGAGAATATATGTGTGAGGAGAATATCCCATGATTGCATGAAGTTCATCTACTTTTTTTATGATCTGTGCCCGTCTCCCGAATGCCAAATAAGCCGTTAAAAGTGCAGAGATTTCCACATCCTGTTTCCCGGTAAAACGATGTGGAAACTGTATCGGATCATTCTTGATAAACTCAGTATCTTCGTACTTATCCGCCCATTCGATCAATTGCTCTCTTATATTCATCACTGGCTGTAATATAACCAAAATTTCAATTTTTTATATCCGTAAAAATACTGTTACATCGATCCTATTCCAACTTAACCAAACCATCACGGCAACTGACATAGTGTTCGGCAATTCCGATTTCCTCCATCCAGCGTCGTGTTTCCATGGTTGTTAATCTACTTCCCTGACGGGGATCCCATACCCAACTAGGAGTGGGCCATAAACAGGCTTTAAATTTTATGCTTTTGTAAAACGACTCCCGGCATCCATGCTGCCCATGATGTGAGACCTGTAAATAATCGCAATCCAGATCATTGCGGTAAGCAGCCAATACTTTGTCACCGCATTCTTCTCCGGCATCGGCCAGAAATACAACTGACTTTTTCTTATCCCACACCCGAATCACCATGCTGGAATTATTATACGTATTTTCAGTTATTTCCTCATTGGTTACTCCTAATATTTTAAAACGCACGCCATCAATCTTTATTTCCGATCCCGGGGTTCTGAGGTCAACGACATGTGTGATCCCAGGATTCAGGTTATCCAGATAGCCGTAAAATTTCCGGGTCATATCATCGTTCCCGGCAATCATTTTTTCAGAGAAACGCGAGTGATAAATGGTTTTGATCTTTATACCCTGAGGATCACCGAGAATACTAGTAATGGCGCCTATATGGTCGGCATGAGGATGAGATATGAACCATGCTTCAACTTCGCCATTTCCTACCTGTTTGATGAATTCCCTGAGGTAACCGGCTTCACGTACCTCTCCCCCATCCATCACAATGATATGTCCTTTCCCGGTTTTCAAAACGTAAGAGTTTCCAATATTATCCACCTGCGACGGCAATTGCCATAAAGTAAAATGCCCTGTCTTTTTTATTTTTCCCGGTTTCTCAGAGTTCATCGAATAACCCGAACCTAAACCAATGATCAGAATAAAGATCGGGAACATCATCATTTTTACTTTTCCGATAATTTTTGACAACATCATGTATTTTTAGATTATTTACTGAAAGAAATTTACAAACCCAACTGTACATTTCCAAGTAGAACAGATTTTCCGCACCATTCCATATCAACTACAAATAAATACCCATTTAGTAGATCTGTTCTTCAGCCCATTTTTTATATGCAATATTACAGAATAAAAAGCAAATTACGTATTTTCAACTTAAAGATATAGGATCAGAAATGACAATTATTAAAGGTTCTTCCGGAAAACATATCCGAAAATTATATCTTTGTTCCCAATACCATATCAGACATTATGTTTCCCTGTTGCATCATAAAAAACAACCAGATCAGTGTAAATAACCGGATAGTCTTCCAAGCTTCCGATCATACTGATTTTGGAGTATTTATTAAAATGGCTTTCAAACATCTGGATATAGACTATCCTAAATTTTATAAGATGGATCGCTTATGTAAACTGGGATTTCTTGCTGCAGAGTATTTGTTTTACGGAGATCCGGAATGTCATCCGGAAGAATCTACAGCTATCATATTGGCTAATTCTACCGGATCTCATTACAGCGATATGAGGCATTATGAAACCATCAGGGATCCTGAAAATATACAACCCAGTCCTTCTGTGTTTGTATACACACTCCCCAACATTGTTATTGGCGAAATCGCTATCCGACACGGAATAAAAGGAGAAAATGCTTTTTTTATCTGCAGGGACAAAGAAGAAAGCACTGTCCAGGATTATGCCAATACTTTACTTTCCAACCATATCACCCGTTCTTGCCTTACCGGATGGGTGGATTATTATCATGATACGGATTATCTCGCCGAACTTTTCTGGATAAAAGCATGAGCATTAAATTACTTACCCCAAAACATTGGATCGATTATGAACTGATCGATTCCGGCAATTTCGAAAAACTGGAACGTTTTGGTAAATATATCCTGTCACGTCCGGAACCGCAGGCTGTATGGAACAAATCCCTTTCCGGAAAGGATTGGGATGATATGGCTCATGCTGTCTTCCGCAAAGAAACCGGAAAAGGCAACCAACATGAAAATGACCGCGGTGAATGGATACTCCGGAATGGCATGCCACAACAATGGTGGATACAATACCAATATGCCGGAATGTCACTACGGTTCCGGCTCGGATTGACCGCATTCAAACATGTCGGGATCTTCCCCGAGCAAGCAGAAAACTGGAATTTCATATATGATCAGATCAAAAGTATGCCTGTAACATCCCCACGGTTATTAAATCTTTTTGCATATACAGGTGGCGCTTCGTTAGCGGCAAAAGCAGCAGGAGCCGATGTTACCCATGTAGATTCCGTCAAACAGGTCATCAACTGGAGCCGTGAGAACATGGAGGCGAGTCGTCTTTCGGATATCCGATGGATCGTAGATGATGCGATGAAATTTGTCCGCAGGGAGATCAAACGTGAAAAGCAATATCATGGGATTATTCTCGACCCGCCTGCATATGGACGTGGACCGGAAGGAGAAAAATGGATACTGGAAGACAGCATCAATGAATTAACAGGACTCTGCTGTAAATTGCTGGTCCCGCAATCATCATTCCTCATCTTAAACCTTTATTCAATGGGGTTCTCGGCTTTGATTGCCGAGAACCTGATCAGATCCTTCCTTCCCGACATTAAAAGCGAATACGGGGAATTGTTCCTTCCGGACCGGTCCGGGAAACAATTACCACTGGGCGTATTCGTAAGAGGAATTAACGGATAATATATTTAAGGTTGATTACACTTTTGGCAATTTCCAGGGAGAACGATAATAAGCCTTAGCTAACTGATTGGCCTTTTTATTATCAAAAGTATTGGTTTTGTTGTCCCATTTAAGTGCACTTCCTACACGGCTGGATATGTTGCCCATATGACTCAGGATAGCTACTTTTGCACCAATCTCTATGTCACATTTGGGGAGTTCCCTTGTTTTAATACATTTGAGCATATTACCCACGTGATTGTATAATCCTTTCCCTTCACCTTTTTTCCAGGAAACTGCTTCCATCCGTGGTGTAGCTTGTTTTCGTTCCGCATCACAAGGATAGCAATAGGGAAATATACGGCCATTATTATTCAGTTCAGGACGAACCTCCCATCCTCCCCTTGTCAATAATAATGTTCCATTCTCCCCAAAAAAGGCAACTCCTTCTTTTTTGTCAAACAATCCGGTTCCAATGCCACAGGCATGGTCCCAAATAATATTAAAATCAGGATATTTATAGGTGACCATCAATGTGTCCGGGGTTTCCATTGCATCATCAGGATAAGCATATTTTCCTCCAGCTCCGTATACATATGAAGGTAAGCCGACATTCATCCCCTCAAGTGCGTAATCTAATAGATGTACACCCCAGTCTGCCATTAACCCCCCTGCATAATCCCAGAAAAACCGGAAGTTATAATGAAACCGATTGTCATTATAAGGCTTTTTAGGTGCGGGTCCAAGCCACATGTCATAATCGACACCAGCAGGCGGATTTGAATCTGGAACTACCGGAAGTGTCCATTTACTGGGTTGATAGGCCCAGACTTTTACAGTACGGACGCGTCCTAATTTTCCACTCCGGACAAATGCGGCTGCTTCGTCCCAGTGCGGATCACTACGTTGCCATTGTCCAACCTGTACAATACGGTTGTATTTCCGTGTCGCCTTCACCATCAGGTTACATTCTTCAATCGTATTGGAAAGCGGCTTTTCAACATAAACATCCTTACCGGATTCACATGCTGCTACCAATGGAAGGCAATGCCAATGATCAGGAGTTCCTATAATAACCACATCCACATCTTTGTTGTCAATTACTTTCCGCCAATCTTTCTCCAACTGTGGTGGCTTTTTTCCTGTCTTTTTTTCGATATCGGCAGCACGCTTATTCAACCATTCATCATCAATATCACAAAGTGAAACACATTCCACTTCCGGATATCGCAGGAATGCTTCTAAATTACTCCATCCTTGATTACGACAACCGATGAGCCCTACTTTTATTTTGTTACTCGGGGCTTTCTGACCAAAGACTTCGGACAAGCCTCCGGAAACAAATGAACCAGCACTGATTACTGCCGCTCCCATTAGTGTGTTTTTTAAAAAATTACGTCTTTCCATAATCATTATTATTGGGTTTGCTATTTTGCCTTGAATCTCCGTGTCCGCACACGGATCTTACTCCACAAAAGGTTTTTAAAGAATATTATTATACTTTCGGTAATTTCCAAGGAGAACGATATTGGGGAACCAGATAAGCATTGGCCCCTCTATCGTTGGTAAATTTTGTTCCGTTCCATACCAGTTTTTTCCCCGTACGGTATGCAATATTCCCTAATTGAGAAAATTTCGCAATATGTGCGCCTATCTCTATACTGGCATTTGTATTCCTGTTCCGTGCCTTAATGCACTCTAAATGATTTTTCACATGTAAATTTAAACCTCCTGCCCCATATCGTCTGGTAAAAGGAATAGCCTCCATCCGTTGTTTGCCATTTACTTTTTCAGGAATTACTTCCCATCCATCACGGTTAAGCACTAATGTACCATTTTCCCCAACGAAACCCAATCCATGATTACGGCCATAATAACCGTCATCAATTCCAATGGCATGATCCCAAAAAACAGTAAAATCATCAAATGTATAGATGGTCTGTAACAAATCGGGGGTCTCACAGGCATCATCAGGGTAGCCAAATTTACCTCCGGAAGCCATAATATTGTTGGGTGTATGCACATTCATAGCGTAAAGGGCATAGTCCAGTAAATGAACTCCCCAATCGGTCATTAGGCCGCCGGCATAGTCCCAAAACCAACGAAATGTAAAATGAAACCGGTTTCTGTTGAATGGACGTTTTGGTGCTGGCCCTAACCACATATCATAATCCACTCCCTGAGGAACCGGTTCATCCGGTTTTACCGGAATTGACGGACACCAACCCTGATATGAAAATACCCTTACCGTTCGTATTTTCCCCAATTTCCCGGATTGAACATAATTAACCGCATCCTGCCAATGCGGGTCACTACGTTGCCATTGTCCAACCTGAACAACACGATCATATTTTTGTGCCGCCTTTACCATCAGATTGCATTCTTCAATACTATTCCCGATAGGTTTTTCACAATAAACGTCCTTTCCGGCTTCACATGCTGAAACCATTTGTAGGCAATGCCAGTGATCCGGTGTTGCCACGACTACCAGGTCGACGTTTTTATCATCGATAAGTTTTCTCCAGTCCTTATATAAATTAGCTGGTTTTTTTCCACTCTTTTTTTCAACATCCTGCGCTCTTTGGTGTAGTGGCTGATCATCGATATCACATAATGCAACACATTCAACTTCCGGTTGATCCAGAAATGAATTTAAGTCACTCCATCCCATACCCTTACAACCTATCAGACCAATAGAAATCCTTTCAGAGGGTGCCACCTTTCCTTCAAGGGCGTACAAAGAACGTGGAACAACTACTGACGCTGCTCCCAGTGCAAGAATCTGTTGTACAAAATCTCTACGGTTACTCATAGGATCGGTCTTAATTTAGTTCTTTATTTAGTTCTTTATATTATGAAAAACATTCTGAACATCTTCATCTTCTTCAAATCGGATAAGGAGTTTTTCTATTTCTTCAGTTTGTTCATCGGTCAATTCTTTTGTATCAAGAGGGATGCGTTCGAATTCACAACTCAACACATCAAATCCATTGTCTTCAAGATATTTCTGCAATGCTCCATAAGAGGAAAATTCGGCATAAATAATAATCTCCCCATCATCCACAAAAATCTCATCAACACCAAAATCAATCAAATCAAGTTCAAATTCTTCCAGATCAATCCCTTCTTTTTCCTTTACCTTGAATACACATTTGCGTTCAAACATGAAATCAACAGATCCGGATGTCCCTAGTGAACCGTTAAACTTATTAAAATAACTACGTACATTGGCTACTGTACGGGTAGGGTTATCAGTTGCTGTTTCCACCATAATGGCAATCCCGAAAGGACCATATCCTTCATAGACAATTTCTTTATAATCTGCCTGATCCTTCGAAGTTGCCTTTTTGATAGCCCTCTCTACATTCTCTTTAGGCATATTAGCCTCACGACTCATCTGGATCAATACCCGTAAACGGGGGTTATTGTCAGAATCAGGTCCACCCTCCTTGACTGCAATCGTAATATCTTTACCTAGTTTGGTAAATGTTTTGGCCATATTGCCCCACCGTTTCATTTTCCGGGCTTTCCGGTATTCAAATGCTCTTCCCATAGATCAATTGTTTGCAGGATTTTCTTTAATTAATGTCCAGATTTTTTTCCGGAATTGCCAGATAACAGCACAAACAAGCCCAAGTCCTGCCCCAATTAATCCCCATTTTAATGCACGAGAAGTCATCGGCTGTTCCTCCTGAGATAAGGGAGTAAAATCCTGAACAATAATCATCACATCTTCATTATACATTTCCAAATCTCTCTCCAAACCTTGTTTTTTGTTATAAAGCGCCAGTAGATCCTCATGAAAAAGCTTCGCTTCCGGTTTTATTAAAAAATATTCTTTTGTGGAGTTTGAAAATGGATTCTGCTTGTATTGAAAGCGCTGAAGATCATCTATTTTTTGTATCTCAACTTCCAATTCTGAAATATATGACTTTTTCTGTGCTTGTGAAAGCTCATGCGATCTATTGATATATTGGTTAGTTTTAATATATTTCATTATATGTTCACGCAACATTGGAAATATGTCTTCATCAAGTACTGATGCTTTAAGAAATAAATAGGAAGGAACACGTACCTGGTTGGTGTCCCTTGGATTATAAGTTTCGTCATAATCTGCTTCAATAACCCCGCTTTTATTGTAATCAATACCATAATATGCTTTGATGGATACCACTTTCCGGGCATCTTCTTCGGTGATCCCGATAAAATTGGCAAGAATTTTCGGTTTGCCATTTGTAGCAGCCAGCTTATTGATATGATCGATCACCACCGAGTTATCCACATCTCCGGTACGGGCCTCCAAAACAGAAGAGTAAACAGTAGGTGTAAGGACATAGTATAGAATCCCGGCAATAGCGCCTAATGCTGCAAATGACACAATCCATCCCAATTTCCGAATAATAAATATGATGATGGATAAGAAAAAATTCCCTATCTGGATAAGGAAGGATACAAATGCACTCCATACCCGGGAACAAAATTCAAAAATATCTATCTCATCAGATTGGTTTTGTTTTTTCTGTATTTCAGAATTTTCCATTTTTTAAATTATAAATTTGATATATCAGGCATCAAAAATAAAAAGATTTCTTTAATTTATTGTGATTATCGATTGAATTATATTCGGCACCTACTGTAATTATCTTATCACTCCTTATGTCGGTATTTTTATTAATTTTGTAATCACTTTTTAGTAATTATTCAAAAGATACAATGAAACGCCTTTTCACATCATTATCTATCATATTAATGATCAGCAATATAATCATTGCCCAAAAACCTATTGAGATGCCATTATGGCCCAAAGGCGCTCCTGAAAGTAATGGAATTAATGAAACTGAAATTACCGAAAACAACTTTTTTGTACGTAATATCAGTGAAGGATCAATGTTTGTCTCCCATCCGGAAAAGAAAAACAATACAGGGGCAGCTGTGGTAATTTGTCCCGGAGGAGGTTATGCAGGAGAAGCCATCTACCATGAAGGACATGATTTTGCAAAATGGCTTGTTGAAAAAGGGGTGACAGCCATTGTCTTAAAATATCGTCTGCCCAATAAAAAGCATTTTATTCCTTTAAAGGATGCTCAACGGGCATTACAAATAGTCAGGTATCACGCGGAAGAATGGGAGATCAATCCGTTAAAAATCGGCATTGCCGGATTTTCTGCTGGAGGCCATCTGGCATCTACAGCCGGAACGCATTTTAATGCAGGTAATCTTTCTGCGGCCGATCCCATTGAACGAGTAAGCAATCGCCCCGACTTCATGATCCTTTTTTATCCGGTCATTACTATGAAAGAGGAATTTACCCATATGGGATCCCGTAATAATTTGATAGGTAATAACTATAATGCACAATTAGTCAAATTATATTCTAATGAGGAACATGTTACGGCCGAAACTCCTCCAACCTTTCTTATTCTGAGCGATGATGATAAAACAGTAATACCACGTAATAGTATTGAGTTTTATTCGGCTTTAAAACAATATCAGATCCCTGCTGCTTTATACATTATTCCATCAGGAGGACATGGTTGGGGAACCAATCCTGAAAAAGATCAATTCAAAGAATGGAGTATCCCTTTGAGTGATTGGCTACTCAAAACAATCATAAAAAAATAACCATTCTTAGTATCAATATGAAAAAAAGAAATATTCGTCGATGCGTTATTGGGATACTGGCATTACTGTTGCTAGGACTGATTTCATCCAGGTATTTTTTCAGGATCGACCTTACTACAGAAAAACGATACACACTCTCTGATGAGACAAAGCACATATTGCGCCAATTAGACGCTCCTTTGTATCTTGATATTTATTTAGATGGTGAAATGCCTGCAGAATTCCGCAGATTAAAGAATAATGTCCGTGAAATACTTGATGATTTCAAAAGCTATTCACGAGACAGGTTATCTTATCATTTCATTAATCCTTCGGATGCCGTTGATACCAAAGATAGGGAACATTTCTATCAAGAGCTGGAAAAAATAGGGCTTCGTAAAACCAGCGTGAATATAACCAATAAGGATGGTAATCTATCGCAACAGACTATTTTTCCCGGAACCGTTATCTCGTATAAAGATCGGATGGTGGCTGTTAATCTACTGAGTGATAACAGGGTATTATCTCCAGATGTAATATTAAACGCATCCATTGAATCTCTTGAATACGAATTAATTAAAGCCATTCATCTGTTGAGTGTCGATAGTATCGGGAAAATAGCCTTTATTATCGGCCATGGAGAGCTTAGCCGGGCTGAAACTTATGATTTTGCGTTTGAATGTGCCAATTCACACGACGTGGATCGAAAAATCATTGACGGACAAATAGATGCATTAGATGATTATAAGGCCATAATCATTGCTAAGCCTCAGAAAGCATTTGAGGAAAAGGATAAATATATCATTGATCAATATATTATGCGTGGAGGAAAAGTAATGTGGCTGATGGATGCAGTTGATGTCAATACTGATAGTTTATTCTCGATTGGATATACATTTGCATTGGCTTCTCAACTTAATCTGGAAGATCAATTATTTAATTATGGAGTGCGTGTCAATCCCTACCTGATACAAGATGTCAATAATAATGGTATCCCTGTGACATTGGCAGATGGTTCTTCGCAGCCTACCCCAGCTCCATGGTTGTATTATCCCGTAGTTACCCCTTCTGCAAATCATGTAATCACTAGATATTTGAATCCGGTATGGTTACGTTATGCTAATGATATTGATACGGTAGGAAGTAGCTCTGATATTACTAAGACAGTTTTATTACAATCCTCCCAGATTTCACGTATTAAAACTGCTCCATTCATGATTTACCTTGACGAAGTCACTCAAATCATTGATAAAAAGCAATTTAATAAACCACATAGGATTACTGCAGTTTTACTTGAAGGAAAATTCCCATCATTGTATCGCAGCAGGAATGCAAAGAGCCTTTTCCCCGATCTCGATAAAAAGCAGATCACATCTAGTGTCGAGACTAAAATGATTGTTGTATCTGACGGTGACATTGCCCGCAATGACGTTCGCAATACTCCCCAAGGACAAGTTGCATCCACTAATCCTCTCGGCTATGATCGCTATAGCAGACATCCATTCGGGAATAAGGATTTCCTGGTAAATGCCGTCGACTACTTAACCGATGATGCAGGATTAATGAAACTACGAAATCGTGAATTCCAACTACGTTTACTCAATAAACAGAAAGTGGCGAAGGAACAGGTAAAGTGGCAAATAATCAATGTCGTACTTCCTGTTATCCTTATTATATGCGGAGGTATCTTATATGGCCGATGGCGCAAATACAAGTACGGCCGTATCATTGGCAGGTGACTTTCTGACAGAATGTCGCATTTATAGGTCAAAAATCCGGTTGGCATAATCATTGAATAATATCAGATGAATATTTAATCAGATTTTTAACTTAAAATTATATACAGAAAATGGGTAAGATAATAGGTATTGACTTAGGCACTACTAATTCATGCGTTGCTGTAATGGAAGGGAATGAGCCGATCGTTATTCCCAATAATGAAGGTCGCAGGACGACACCTTCGATTGTAGCTTTTGTTGAAAATGGTGAACGGAAAGTAGGCGATCCCGCAAAACGACAAGCCATCACTAATCCGAAAAATACAGTGTATTCCATTAAGCGATTCATGGGTGAAACGTATGCACAGGTAGGTAAGGAAGTAGGCAATGTAACTTATACCGTTGTCAATGAGAACAACATGCCACGGGTACAAATCGGTGACCGGAAATACACTCCGCAGGAAATTTCAGCAATCATTCTTCAAAAAATGAAAAAAACGGCTGAAGATTATCTTGGACAAGAAGTTTCGGAAGCAGTAATTACCGTACCTGCATATTTTAATGACTCTCAACGTCAGGCGACTAAAGAAGCCGGAGAAATTGCAGGCCTGAACGTCCGCCGTATAATTAATGAACCTACGGCTGCAGCTCTGGCATATGGAATGGATAAAAAACACCAGGATATGAAAATTGCTGTTTTCGACCTTGGTGGTGGAACATTTGACATTTCAATCCTGGAACTTGGTGATGGCGTATTCGAAGTAAAATCGACCAATGGTGATACACATCTTGGTGGCGATGACTTTGACCAGGTAATCATTGATTGGTTGGCAGAAGAATTTAAGAAAGATGAAAATATAGATTTACGGAAAGACCCGATGGCTCTGCAACGGTTGAAGGAAGCTGCAGAAAAAGCTAAGATCGAATTATCTAGCTCAACCCAGACTGAAATTAATCTTCCGTATATCATGCCGGTAGACGGCATTCCAAAGCATCTGGTAAAAACATTAACCCGCGCCCAATTTGAAAAATTAGCGGATAAATTGATCCAGGCTACATTAGAGCCATGTAAAAAAGCGTTGAAAGATGCAGGTATGTCTGTCTCCGATATCAACGAAGTAATTTTGGTAGGAGGTTCCACCCGTATTCCTGCTATTCAGGAACTGGTTGAAAAATTCTTCGGAAAGGCTCCATCCAAAGGCGTAAATCCGGATGAAGTGGTTGCCATTGGCGCTGCAATTCAAGGTGGTGTTTTGACAGGAGAGGTAAAGGATGTTCTTTTGTTGGATGTTACTCCTTTATCACTTGGTATTGAAACATTAGGAGGAGTAATGACCAAATTAATTGAAGCCAATACCACTATTCCCACCAAAAAGACGGAAGTTTTTTCAACAGCTTCTGACAATCAACCTTCGGTAGAAATACATGTATTGCAGGGAGAACGCCCTATGGCAAATGGAAATAAAACTATCGGAAGATTCCATCTGGACGGTATACCACCAGCCCCTCGTGGTGTTCCACAGGTTGAGGTCATGTTTGATATCGATGCCAACGGAATATTGAATGTATCGGCAAAAGACAAAGGTACCGGGAAGCAGCAGAGTATCCGTATCGAAGCATCTTCCGGATTAACCGATCAGGAAATACAACGAATGAAGCAGGAGGCAGAAGCCAATGCTGAAACCGATCGCCAGGCCAAGGAAAAGGTCGACAAGATGAATCAGGCGGATAGTATGATATTCCAAACAGAAAAACAATTGAAAGAGTTTGGAGACAAGCTTCCAGCCGACAAGAAAGGCCCTATTGAAGCTGCACTTTCCAAACTGAAAGAAGCACATAAGGCTGAAGATATCCCAGGCATCGATGCATCGATGCAGGAATTGAATACGGTATTCCAGGCCGCCTCTGAGGAAATGTATAAGGCAGGAGCCCAACAACAAGGACAACCCGGACCGGATGCCGGTCAACAGGGAGGAAACCCTAAGAATGATGACGAAGTGACTGATGTTGACTTCGAAGAAGTGAAATAACCACTTTCAATCAGAGATATAGAAATCAAGAATCCGCTGTAAGCAAATTGTTTACAGCGGTTTTTTATGTATAAGTGATTGAAAAATGTGATAAATAAAAAATACGATTTGACTTTTAGGTCTGCTAAAAATCCATTATTATCACCTGTAATGGATAACATCTATTTATTTACATAATTTTATAAAACATTTATATGATAACACAGTTACATGTGACAGTCTGGATTTTTACTATTTGCATATTATGTACCAATTTTGTTCATAGACGAATTGGGATGTTAAAACTTAAAAACCACTTTTCTTTATTCGGTTTATCTTGCTATACTGTAAAACGATCTCCCAATATCAATATCATTGACCTTGATGCTACTTTGAATTTCTGACAATAGTTGTTTATAAAAAATTTGTTTCATGATATTTTTTTATATATTTGCAGCAATAAAAAATGCAATATGAATGTAGCAATAAATACAATTTTTTGGTGGTGGCAAATATTGTTCGGCGAACAATAAGCCCTGTTGTGTTTATTCCAAACATATAAAGCCTGTTGTTCGTCGCAACAGGCTTTTTTATTTTCCATTTTTTGAAAATAATTCAATCTCATAAAAACCAAGAACAATGACAAAGACTAAAAAGTTTGTGTTGAATGAATCGGAGATACCCACACAATGGTACAACATTATGGCGGATATGCCCAACAAACCGATGCCAATTCTGAATCCCGGAACCAAAGAAGCATTAAAGCCCGAAGATCTGTTTCCCATTTTTGCAGAAGAACTGTCAAAACAAGAACTGAATCAGAAAGATGCCTGGGTTGATATCCCTGAAGAAGTACGTGAACAATATAAGATCTATCGTCCTACTCCTTTAGTACGCGCTTATGGTTTGGAAAAAGCATTGGACACCCCCGCGCATATTTATTTCAAAAACGAAAGCGTGAGCCCGGTAGGATCGCATAAGCTAAATTCAGCTTTAGCACAGGCTTATTATTGTAAAGAACAAGGAGTGACCAATATCACTACAGAAACCGGAGCCGGACAATGGGGAACCGCTTTGTCATTTGCTGCAAAGGTATTTGGCCTGGAATTGGCTGTATATATGGTGAAAGTGAGTTACGAACAAAAACCTTATCGTCGCTCATTGATGCAAACCTGGGGGGCGCAAGTTATCTCGTCGCCTAGTATGTCTACCAAAGCCGGCCGAAAAATCCTGACCGAAAACCCCACCTATCAGGGAAGCCTGGGAACGGCTATTTCAGAAGCTATAGAACTCGCATTGCAGACACCCAATTGTAAATACACATTAGGTAGCGTACTGAATCATGTAGCTTTACACCAGACAGTAATCGGATTAGAAGCTGAAAAACAAATGGGAATGGCAGGAGAATACCCGGATATCATTATCGGGTGCTTTGGCGGCGGATCTAACTTTTCGGGAATATCTTACCCTTTCATGCGGCATAGTTTCAAAAACAACGGACCCAAAACCCGTTTCATTGCAGCTGAACCTGCATCCTGTCCGAAACTTACCCGTGGTGTATTCCAATATGATTTCGGAGATGAGGCTGGTTACACTCCACTATTACCCATGTATACATTAGGACATAATTTTGCTCCCGCCCATATTCATGCCGGAGGATTGCGTTACCACGGCGCAGGGACCATTGTCAGTCAACTGATGAAAGACAAATTGATAGAAGCCGTAGATATCAACCAGTTAGATTCTTTCAAATCGGGAATTCTTTTTGCCCGTACCGAAGGAATCGTACCTGCTCCTGAATCTTGCCATGCTATTGCAGCTGCCATCAACGAAGCACTTAAAGCAAAAGAAGAAGGAGTTCAAAAGAACATCCTTTTCAATCTTTCCGGACATGGGTTAGTTGATATGGCTGCCTATGACCAATATCTGGCAGGGGACTTAACCAACTATACCCTGACAGATGAAGACATCGCAAAAAACATCAATGAATTGGAAAAGATCATTTAAGCATTTAGCTACCTAGCAAAAAGAGACAGCTTTTATGAAGGCTGTCTCTTTTGTTTTTCAATATTTCATCCTATTTTTAATCAATGGCTTTCAGACTCATATCCAATCCCTTGACCTGATGAGTAAGTGCGCCCACTGAAATATAGTCGACCCCACAGAGTGCGTAGTCTCGAATGTTGTCCAATGTAATGTTCCCCGAAGACTCGATCTCATATTTTCCATCGATCATTTTCACCGCTTTTTTTGTGGTATCTGTATTAAAGTTATCCAACATAATACGATCCACTCTATTATGCCTGAGAATTCGTTCAATGTCGTCCAAGCTACGGGCCTCGATTTCAATCTTTAAAGACTTCTTTTTTTCTTTAAGATATTCATGTACCCGGTCAATAGCATTTTCAATTCCTCCTGCAAAATCAATATGATTATCTTTTATCAGAATCATATCAAATAATCCGACACGATGATTAACCCCACCCCCTATATGGACAGCTTCCTTATCTAATAAGCGCATACCCGGAGTAGTCTTACGTGTATCCAGCAACTTTGCTGACGTACCCGCTATTTTTTCGACATACTGCCGTGTTTGGGTTGCTATTCCGCTCATATGTTGCATTAGGTTCAACACAAGGCGTTCACACTGAAGTATGGAGATAACGGTTCCTTTTACAACAAAAGCCACATCACCCGGATTTACTATTGTACCATCTTTAATGTAAATTTCTACCTGTAAAGAAGGATCGAATTGACGAAAAATCTGTTGTGCTACTTCAACACCTGCCAATATACCGGACTGTTTGACCAGTAATTGAGCTTTACCCTCTTGCTCGTGAGGAATACAAGCCAAAGACGTATGATCTCCGTCTCCGATATCTTCCTTAAATGCA
The DNA here is from genome assembly GCA_031275285.1 of Bacteroidales bacterium. Taxonomy (NCBI): domain Bacteria; kingdom Pseudomonadati; phylum Bacteroidota; class Bacteroidia; order Bacteroidales; species Bacteroidales bacterium. Next base: position 32,502 of record JAISOY010000032.1, read on the forward strand.
CTATCTATAAATGCTTTTAAATAGTCTGGATCAATCATAAGCCCTCCTGCTCACCAATTTCTAATCTCAATTGGTGTATTTGATTATTTTTCATGTATATGGATATCCTGTAACGTATTCCGTTATCGTTGGTTAAGTCCCCGATATAGTTACGTTGTGAGTCGTCTTTAGATCCATTACCGTGTTTGTCCTTATATTTAAAGTTAGGACCATTAGTATCAAAAAAATTCTTCAGTATTTTTTCAGCCTGTGATTTTCCATATACCCCTGAACTTTGCGTAAGTATTAACTCCACCGAAGAATAAAAATGCTTACTTATTTCTTTCGAATTGCCAGTTTCCAAAGCTCGCACAATATCTGCGGGTAACTTATTCTGCGTTTGCGTAAATGCAACACAAGTCCAAAACAATCCTGCAATCAATATTTTACTACACTTCATTAAAAAAACACTTTACAATCAAAATAAGATAATATACGATAATTTCATATATCACAAAAAATACTTCAAAAATTGAACCAAACGTAAAAATTGAGTCCAAATGATATGATGGTACAAGATATGAAATTAATATTTATCGAATGGTTCTTTTTTATAAAAGATATCAACAACAAGTATTACAAGAACCATTTACTATCTCATTTCCAGCCGATTCAAAACATCAGATATGTACAGAAGTATATATGTATATGCTACATACATCTACACATATCTGACATTTCCTTATTCTATTTCATGCCGGACAAAAACTTCGATAGCCTGATATTCCGCCATACCTAATTTATCATACAGTACTGCTGTCGCATGGTTCCTTTCTTCCGCTCTTTGCCAGAATTCCCGTGGATCTGCACCTGGAAATACCGGACCATTATTTTGTGAAGAATGCTTATAAATAGCTTTACGTTTGATCAATACTTCTTCCGGACTGAGCGGAACAGCCATATCCACCTGATCAATATCCCATTCTTGCCATGCTCCCCGGTACAGCCATAAACGGCAGTCTTTCATCCAAGGTTCTTCTTTCAATTCATGTAATGCTATAAGTATAGCATTGATACAAACCCGATGGGTACCATGCGGATCGGAAAGATCCCCAGCCGCATATATTTGATGAGGTTTGATCTCTTGTAACAGATCAATAATAATTTTAATATCGGCCTCACTTAATTCGCTTTTTTTCACAGTGCCTGTTTCATAGAACGGCATATCCAAATAATGTACATGATCTTCGGGGACTCCCAGATAACGGTCAGCTGCCTTAGCTTCACTACGGCGAATGGCTCCTTTAAGTTTCCTTACCTCCGGAATATCTGGCTCTCCAGGCTTTTTATTAGTTAATTTTTTAGCCAGCTTTTCATAAATATTTTTTGTATCGGCACCACCTAATTCAAAAATCTTACTGAATTGATTGCCGAAATCAAGAAAGCGGATAACATCATCATCAAAGACCGCAATGTTACCGGAAGTCTGATATGCTACATGGACATCGTGTTTCTGTTGAACCAGACGGGCAAAAGTCCCACCCATGGAAATCACATCATCGTCAGGGTGTGGACTGAAAATAACTACTTTTTTCGGATAGGGTAATGCTCTTTCCGGCCGGGTACTATCATCGGCATTGGGTTTTCCTCCCGGCCATCCGGAAATAGTATGCTGCAAATCATTAAAAACATTAATATTAATCATACTTGCCGGCCCGAATTCGGCATTCAGGTCACTCATACCATTATCATTATAGTCACGATCGGTAAGTTTCAGTATGGGCTTTTCCGTTTTTTGACATAACCAAACTACTGCTTTACGGATCAAACGATCATTCCAGTTACAAACACCCACTAACCAAGGAGTTTTCATTCGTGTCAATTCCGATCCAGCGGCTAAATCAAGTACAATTTTTGCATTGGTGTGATTCTGTAGATAAGAAGTCGGAAGGCTATCTGTTATTGGCCCTTCTACGGCACTTTGAATAATACGTGCTTTCCCTTCTCCCCATGCCAACAGAACTATTTTCTTTGCAGCCAGAATCGTACCAAGTCCCATTGTAATAGCCCTCCGCGGAACAAATTCCTCTCCAAAGAAATCAGCAGCAGCGTCTACACGGGTAATAGAATCCAGCGTTATTAAACGCGTAGGTGAATTTACCATTGAACCTGGCTCATTAAACCCAACATGTCCGGTACGGCCAATGCCTAATATTTGCAGATCTATCCCGCCCAGACTGGCAATCTTTCGGTCATATCCGGCACAAAAAGAAGCAACGTGTTCAGGAGCTATGGATCCGTCAGGAAAGTTAATATTTTCCTTAGGAATATCAATATGATCAAATAAATATTCTTTCATATACCGATAGTGGCTTTGCAATGCGTCCGGTTTAATTGGATAGTATTCATCAATATTAAACGTATGGACATTCTTAAAACTAATGCCTTCCTCCTTATGTATCCGTACTAATTGTTCGTAAAGTGCAGATGTAGTCGCCCCGGTAGCCAGTCCGAGTACAAATGGTTCTCCCCGCAATGCTTTTTTCTGGATCATTTCAACAATATCCTGAGCTACTTCTAAAACAGCATCATCCGCATTGGCATATATCTCTGTAGGCGTTTTTTCATAACGTCTGATGGCTTCATACGAGTTCACCCCTTCTTTTAGAACGGGTTCCATTTTTTGTCTGTAATTATATATTTTCATAAAATACAATATTTGGTTTAGTTCATGGTATTGGACAAAGATACATATGCTGCTTTATCAACAACATAATAACATGAAACAAATTTAGCATTATTTCCTCAATAAAAAAACGATAATTATCAATTCAACTTATAGGAATTCCTAAAAGCCGATCAATATTTCTTACATTGAAATAATGTGAAACAAAAAAAATAAAAAATGGAAAAAAATAGTAAGTCTGTTGTAAAATTAAAGTAGAAAGAGTCGGCACATGCCAACTCAATCTAACAAACCAAACAATTATCAATTAAACTAACCTTAAAAGCTTAAAAAATGCTCAAAATCTTCATGAGCATTGTATGTTTGTTAACGGTCTTCGTTATAAAAAAACAGTCGCCCAGACTACCTTGTAGTTGCGACTCGCTTCTTACAACGTGGTTCTGTACTTACGTACAAAAAAAGAATTTCTGATTAGACCGAAATTCTTATTACCTTTCGTTGAAAAGCTACTGGTATTAACCTTAGTTTTCATGGTAATAAATTATTAAATTAAAGAACTGCTAAATACAACACAAATACCGTGCCAAATTTTCCAAAAACAACGAATAACAATCATTAAATTTGAGGTTATTTATTTTAGCTGATATATTTGTCACTTCAGTACCTCAGAATGTTCTTCCGGTAATTATTTTTTTTTTAGCGTAGATTTATCCGGTACATTTGTAATGTATTATAAACTATATTTTTTATCATGAAAATTAGTAAAACCTGAATAAATGCGAAAAAAGGAAAAAATATTCCATTATGGGCATGGACTTGCTTGGCGTTTATCTGTATTTATTAGTATAATTCTGGGGTTTATTATGCTACTGGGATTTCTATACGCCAAATTGAGGGATATAGGTAATGGGGTTAAGATTTTTGATATTATTGGCATAAATCTCCTATTGCAGTTCCTGATAAATGCGGTTATGCTCTATATATTATTCAGGTATCAGTTCTGGGCAATGCAAGCCCACAGGAATCCACGAAAGCGATTTTTTTTGACCGTAATTGGCTCTTTTTTGCTGGTTCTATTCTTAAGCCCTCTATTTGCGAAATGCCAGATTTGGTTGTTCAATGAGAATCCGGCTTCGCCTAATGCTCATCTCACGTTCAATTTTGTTAAAGATCTGATCGTTTTAGTGATTGTTTTTCTGCTGACTGCTTTAACATTCATGTGGGAGCAACGTCAGAAGACCCGGTTGGAAAACCAGAGGCTCCTCACAGAAAACCTGCAGAATCGTTATGATGTCCTCAAAAACCAGGTAGATCCTCATTTTCTCTTTAACTCACTTAATACGTTGAATGGCTTGATCGGCTATGATGATGATAAAGCTCATGAATATGTAGACCAACTGTCTTTAGTATTCCGGCATACCATGCATAATAAAGAAATATTGTCATTAAGCGAAGAGTTGGATTTTACCATGTCATATATATATCTGATGAAGATACGTTATAATGATAGTTTACAATTGATCACCAACATTGATGACCTTTACCTTGATTATTATATTTTACCCTGCGGATTACAATTATTAATAGAAAATGCTATCAAGCATAATATAGTCAGTAATAAATATCCGCTGGAGGTGACGATTGAGACCTCCGGTCATGATACGATTCTTGTACGAAACAATATACGCCGGAAGCCGGAAGTGGAAGCCGGAAGTGGAGTGGGACTGGCCAATCTTAACGAAAGGTATCGACTTCTGTTCCGTAAGGAGATAATCATTAAGGACATGGATGGTATTTTCAGTGTAGAGGTCCCTCTGATCAAAGAAAAAGAAAAACCAAAAGTAATACAAGATGAAAGCTATTATTGTAGAAGATGAATTTGTAGCGGCACAAACCCTGCAACGTTTAATCGCAGAAGTAGACAAAGAAATTGAGATAATAACGGTTTTACAGAGCGTGGAAGACAGTGTGGAATGGTTTTCATCGAATCCGGCCCCCGATTTGGTTTTCTTAGATATTCATCTGGCCGATGGTTCATCCTTTTCTATTTTCGACCAGACGACCATCAATTGTCCGATCATATTCACTACAGCTTATGATGAATATTCCTTAAAAGCATTTGAGGTAAACAGCATTGACTATCTGCTCAAACCAATCAATAAAAAAGGATTGGAACGGGCTATGTTAAAGTTGAAGAATCTTACATTCAAACAGGACAATATGGATTTGATTAACAATCTGCTGGCCACCCTAAAAGAAACAAAAGAGAACTATAAAACTCACTTCCTTATTCCCCATAAGGACAAACTGATCCCCCTTGCTGCAGAAAAGATTGCTTATTTTTATTCTGAATTCAAAATGGCGAAAATCATCACCTTTGACCAACATATTTATACTGTGGATACTTCGTTAGATGAAATTTCTAAACGGTTGGATCCTTCCCTGTTTTTTAGAGCAAACCGTCAATATATTCTATCACACCATGCTATCAACGATATTTCCGTCTGGTTTGGCAGCAAACTATCAATTAATTTATCCGTACCCACTGCAGATAAAGTAATTGTAAGCAGGGCAAGGGTCCCGGAATTTAAAACTTGGTATACCCGCGAAGGTTAAGAAAACATATCAAAAGTCTTTGAATAATTAAAAGAAAAAAGGGGCATATGCCCCTTTCCCATTAACACACACAGAAACTAGATTCATTTACCGAACCTTGACTCTTAACCTTTAAATATTAAATATAACATAAGAACGTATATAACGGGAAGCAAACTTCCGATATATATAACACGGAAAATGAAAAAATGTTCAGAAAAAAGTTTATTTTTTATTCTATTTTTTTAATCCGGTCATTTCATCATAACGATCCATGATTTTACGAACAACCGGATCGAGAGGATCAAACTTTAACTCATCAATCTCGGCTACAGGCAACACTTTAGGTGAAGTCCCGGATATAAAAGCAGCACTCATTTTGTTAAGATGAGATACCTCTACTCGTTTTTCCAGAAGAGGAATAGAAAGTTCATGGCATATTTGCAGGACATATTTCCGGGTAATACCTGGTAAAACATCAACTTCCGGAGCTGTGTATACCACCCCATTATCAACCATAAAAAAGTTGGACCGGGCGCCTTCTGTAATATAACCGTCAGGATGAACCAAAATAACCTCATATACTCCTTTTTCTTTTATGATCCGATCCACCTCACGGATAAACGTTTGCTGTATGACCTTGGCATTAGGATTTTGCCTTTCGGCGTAAAAAAGAGTTGAACGGAAGCCTATAGAATAAAGATCTTCAGAAGGATAACGATGGGGTATGAAGAAAAATGCATAATGCCCAATTTTTCCCTCCCGATAGGAAAATTCTAACTTAATATTGCCGCTTTTTACTTTATTTATTTTTAAAAGCTCTTCCAATTGTTGTTTGAAATTAATATCGGGAGGCAATGTAACCTTCGCCAATTTTGCAGAATATTGCAGTCGTTCAAGATGATCTCCCAGGAAAAGAAATACTCCGTTAGTTACACGTATAACCTCATATAAGATGCCGTATCTTTCCTGGGGATAAGAATTGACAGGTTCTGTCCGGCCATCGAATATCATATATTGATAAAGCATATCAAACTGATCTTTAAGTGAATAATGATGATTTAAGAATGATGGTATGATTCGCCTTTAATAATAGTAAATGCTCGATATATCTGTTCACATAGTAACAGACGGATCATCTGGTGTGAAAATGTAAACTTTGAAAAAGATATTTGTCCGTTGGCTCTTTGGTATATCCTCTGTGAAAAACCGTATGGTCCACCTACTACAAAAACAAGATTTTTTATACTTGAAGACATTTTCATTTGGAGAAAAGCGGCTAACTTTTCCGAAGAATATTCTGTTCCATGCTCATCTAATAAGTATACTTCATCAGACGGATCAATCCTGCCAAGAATGGCCTCTCCCTCCAAAACCTTCTGCCTTTCAACATCGTGTTTCGGTATATTTTTTAACATAATAACTTCAACTGAAAAAGATATATAATGTTTTAATCTTTTTTCATATACAGCTATTCCCTCCTGTAACCAGGATTCCGATGTCTTGCCAGTCCATATAAATGTGATTTTCATTGAAAAATCCAGGTTCGATAATATTAACAGGATTATTCGGAAGATGGGTTAAAATACACTGCCGGATGTTGTTCATAAGGATAACGCTGAGCATGTATCGTCCGCACTTCCTGAAACAGGATGCTCTTAAGTTGTTCAATATTTTGTTTCTGCTTGGCAGATATGAACACACTCAATTGATCATTCCGGGCCATCCATGTTTGTTGCAATTCATCAAGACTGATATTTTCTTTGGTTTTCGGAGTTAGGTCATCTTCGTCTTTGGCTATATACTGATACCTATCTACCTTATTGAAAACCAAAATGGTCGGTTTATCCTGAGCCTTAAGATCGAGCAAAGTTTGGTTAACCACTTCTATCTGTTCCTCAAACCGTGGATGTGAAATATCCACAACGTGGGCCAGAATATCTGCTTCCCGAACTTCATCCAAAGTAGATTTAAAAGACTCTACCAGATGATGGGGTAGTTTTCGTATAAACCCGACAGTATCAGTAAGTAGAAACGGCAATGTATCAATTACGACTTTTCTAACTGTGGTATCCAGCGTAGCAAAAAGTTTATTTTCAGCAAAAACTTCCGATTTGCTCAATAGATTCATTAATGTGGATTTTCCCACATTGGTATAACCGACCAAAGCTACACGAACAATGTTCCCCCGGTTTCTTCGCTGAACGACCATCTGATTATCAATTTTCTTCAACTGTTCTTTCAACTTGGTGATTTTATCACGAATAATACGCCTGTCGGTTTCTATCTCCGTTTCACCCGGTCCGCGAACCCCAATCCCTCCCTGCTGACGTTCAAGATGGGTCCACATTCTCGTCAGGCGAGGAAGTAAATATTGATATTGTGCCAGTTCTACCTGGGTTTTGGCATAAGATGTTTGTGCCCGTTTAGCAAAAATATCCAGGATAAGATTGGTACGATCCAGTATTTTACATTCCAACTCCCGTTCAATATTCCGTAACTGAGATGGGGTCAGGTCATCGTCAAAAATAACCAGATCTATTTCATTTTCCTTAACATATTCACGTATCTCGTTCAGTTTCCCGGTTCCGACAAAAGTGGAAGGATTTGGGGTTTCCATGCGTTGAATGAATTCTTTTACAGGAATTCCACCGGCTGTCTCCGTAAGGAACGCCAATTCTTTAAGATATTCTTTTGCTTCGGCTTCTTTTTGCTCAGAAGTGATGATACCGACCAAAACTGCTTTTTCTATTTCCTTCGCTGTACTGATATTTTGCGACATAAATAATATAATATTTACAAAAAAAAAGCCCTGACTTATATGTCAGAGCTCCTATATACATTTTACAAGTTTAATTTTGTAATCTAAAATTAACAGGGAAAGTATATCTGACTTTTACTGCTTTACCTCTTTGTTTTCCGGGAGTCCATTTAGGAGAAGACTTTACAACCCTTAATGCTTCCGCATCTAAAGAGGGGTCCTGACCACGAACAACTTTAGCATCAATAACGCTTCCGTCTTTATCAATAACAAATTCGATATACACCCTTCCTCCAAGACCATTTTCCTGAGCTACAGGAGGATAAACGGTGTTTTTAGAAACATACTCGCGAAACCCTTCATCTGCCGGTTTACCATTAAAAAGAGGCTTGTCTTCAATAACGGCAAACAGGAACTCTTCTTCTTCTTCTTCCAACTCGGCTTCTTCATATTCAACAATGTCAATTTCAAGATTCTGATCGGCTTCAACGTCAATCTGAAAATCACTCTCTACCTGCACATTGTCATCAACGATAGACAAAATATCCGCCACTTTAGGTGGTTCCGGAGCCGGTGGTGGCGGTTGATCCTGACGGGTTATAGGAATAATCTCCTCTTCAATAGCGGCTTGCACCGGCTTGAAGTCGTCAGATATCACCCTGGGAGATGTTTGCCATTCAAAGGCAAGGAGCACGAAGCCCAACGCAACCAACATACCTATCTCGATAAACATGGTGCGTTTCTTTTCTAAATTCGCTTTATCACTTTTCTTCAGTTCCATAACGATTAACTTTTTAGGTGTGTAAAAATATATATTTTTATACTCAAATACAAAAAATATTATTTTTCATTAAACTTTTTATACGCTCACGTACACTAATCTACTGTCAAAGACCAACTTACCGCAATCTAAAAACTATCGGAAATGTATATTTTACCTTCACCGGCTTTTCCCGTTGTTTTCCGGGAGTCCATTGAGGCGAAGCCATAATCAAACGTAATGCTTCTTTATCTAATACCGGATCCGCCCCACGCATCACTTTGGCATCCGTAACATTCCCCTTTGCGTCTACTATAAATTCTACAAATACTGTTCCAAAAATACCATTTTCAATGGCAACGGCCGGATAGTCCAAATGGTCTTTGATGTATTCCCGGAAACCGATTTCAGCCGGTTTACCGTTGAATAGTGGGGGATCTTCTACAATAATAAAAAAATCAGGCTCAGGTTCTTCATCGAGCTTGCTGCTTGTAAAAAGATCTTCTGGTAAAATATTTCCTACCGGTTCGACGTCAATGATTAAAGTACTATTATCCAACTCAACTGTGTTATCGACGATAGCCAGGTTATGACTGGGAAGAGCCGGTGCTGGAGGTGGTACTTCCGGTGTTTTCGTCCTGATCATGTCGATATCATCAATATCGATTCTTGAAGCAATATCCCACGTAATATCAGAAATACGGGGAGCTGCCTGCCACTCAAATGCCACAAAGATAAATCCTAAGGCCGTCAATAATCCTATCTGAAAAAACAAGCTGCGTTTTTTCTCTAGGTTCGCTCGATTAGTTTTCTTGGTTTCCATAACAAAAAAATGAACGGTTTTTGATTGCTCACACAATCACAAAAAATCACATATCCATGACTGTTTATCTTCAACAGTCAAGTAAATAACATCGGCGCCTGATAAGAACTTAATGAATCTTTCTAATTTTTGTTGATTCCCTATTAAGCCAGAAACAAAAATTATGCCTGAATTGTGAAAAAATGTTAAAATATCCCAAATAGTGCAAATGAGAGCAGCATATATTAAACATGTAGTGCAAATGCACTACATGTTTAATATTAGTCAATATGTGAAAATCCTGTATAAGTATGTAACGGCTCGGGAAGAAGAATGCCTTCCGGAGTTTGACCGTTTTCAAGCAAAGCAGCAACTATACGGGGTAAAGCTAAAGCACTGCCGTTGAGGGTATGTGCCAGTTGAGGTTTTTTATTATTCTCATCCCGGTAACGAAGTTTTAAACGATTGGCCTGAAATGACTCGAAATTAGAAACAGAACTGACTTCCAGCCACATTTTCTGAGCGGCGGAATAAACTTCAAAATCATAGGTCAAAGATGAAGTAAAGCTCATATCTCCTCCGCATAATCGTAAGATTCGATAAGGCAAACCAAGCTTTTGAACCAATGATTCAACATGTTGTACCATCTCATCAAGCGCTTCATAAGAGCGGTCAGGATGTTCCAGACGAACGATCTCGACTTTATCAAACTGATGCAAACGATTCAATCCACGTACATCTTTACCATATGAACCTGCTTCACGACGGAAACAAGGGGTATAAGCGGTCATTTTTACCGGAAAATCCGCAACATCCATGATCACATCACGGTATATGTTGGTAACAGGGACCTCTGCAGTAGGAATCAGGTAAAAATTATCCATGGTAACATGGTACATCTGTCCTTCCTTATCCGGAAGTTGCCCTGTACCGAATCCTGAATCTTCGTTCACCATCAGAGGAGGAATCACTTCCTGATATCCTGACTTTTGCGCCTCATCTAGAAAAAAACTGATCAGTGCGCGTTGTAAACGGGCGCCTTTTCCTTTATAAACCGGAAATCCGGCACCGGTAAGCTTTACGCCTAACTCAAAATCTATTAAGTCATATTTTTTTGCCAAATCCCAGTGAGGCAAAGCGTTTTCCGG
>JAISOY010000033.1 GCA_031275285.1 Bacteroidales bacterium
GTTCCTTAATGCCTCCGATTTGATAAATCCGGCCTGGATATGGTGATGGTCGGTCAGGATGGCCCCGCAGGTAAGTTCCAGGTTGTGCCATTTGCCCTTGTTGTCCTTTATTTTCACAAAATTATGCATGGGGGCGGTCGAAAGGTAGGCTTCTATTCCCATTGCCTCGGCCATGACCATGTAATACAGGGCCAGCGAATGGCATTGTCCCGAATTCTTGGCCATTACCTTGGTAACAAAAATATTGCTTAAGTCTTCCCTGCCTTCAAAATCATTATAGTCGTAGGTGATGGGGAGGTGCGTCAACGTTTTTTCGCCATCCGGAAGGCGCACCTGAAAAGTGTCGGACATAAAGTGGAACAGCATCATCTTACGTATCATGGGATCTTTTTCATCCAGTCCTTCCTGTTTGATTTTCAGATCGCACAGGGCTGCCACCTCATTGATGTGGCGGTTATAGTCGGCATAGCTCAACCGATTGCCGAAATATGCGTTTTCGGCAAGGAAAATGGCATCTTTCAGACTAACGGGAACCTCCCCGGTAAGCATCTGATGGATTTCGTCGAACGCACTGAAAAAGTATTCCGTACCTTTTTCCGAAGTAAAATCCGGCATGGGGATAACACTTCTGCAAACATCCATATTCAAACCCTGTCGCGGTTCAAATTCTTCCATGGATTCCCGTATCAGCCTTTCCTGCAGTTTTCGTTGCTGTTCCATTTGCTGCATGTCTTCCTCAATCATACGGGCATTTCGTTCCTGGATGGAAATGCCATAATGAAAAGGTGAAGGGACATTAGGCCGGGGCGGCGACGGAGTTGGAAAACTGCCGTATTGTTGCATGGTTGCTGGTTTAGGGGTGGTTATAACCGGAACACCGGGAAATTGCCCTTTGGCTTCCAGACAAAAGAAAACAATTAAAAATAATAAAACAATAGGCGATAAAGTTGTTTTCCCATATATATTTTTGACAAAATATTGTTTCATCGCAAATAAATGTTTACGGTTGCTTCTCAAATATAAACATTTATCTAAACAAAACCATATTTTATGTATTTTTTTGACTTTTTAGTCTTCATATCTTACATGATAAAGATAAATTGATTCTTAAATTGTATCGGTACATTCGATCCAGAATTATTAGGAATATTTATCCGGTTACATTTCAAACAGCAAAATACCAGTCATTTAACCATCATTTACCATGTTCCGTCTAACCGGGAATTTTCCCTTGTTCGGCGTAGCGTCATCGCTACGTCAAGTTAAAAAGGCCTCCCGGCTTACGAATGAAAATAAAATAATACCAAAACCGGCTCATATACTTCAAAAGCAGGAGCTTTTGTTTTAGCATAGCGTAGTCCAGAGACTATGCTGAACCTATTGATCCCACTTAGCTATCAGGTTCCTGTCGCCATAGGCATCATCGACACGGCTGGTTCCGGGCCAGAATTTATTTTCACGTATCCATTTCAGCGGGTATGCAGCTTTTTCACGACCATAGGGATGGGTCCATTCATCGGCTACCAGGATTTCTTCGGGATGCGGTGCATTTTTCAACAGATTATCAGCCTTATCCGTCTTGCCGGAAATGATTTCCTGAATCTCATCATATATACCGGCCAGGGCTTCCACAAAACGGTCCAGCTCCTGTAACGATTCACTTTCTGTCGGCTCCACCATTAAAGTATTGGCTACGGGAAATGATAAAGTAGGTGCGTGAAAACCATAATCCATCAATCGTTTGGCGATATCGGTAGCGGTTACATCGGCTGCTTTGAAGGGGTTACAAACCAGAATTAATTCATGAGCCACCATCTGATTGGCATTGGTGTACAATACGCCATACAGATCACGGAGTTTTGCAGCAAGGTAATTGGCATTAAGGATGGCCATACTGGTAGCCTGTTTCAAGCCTTCACCACCCATCATGGTAATATATGCATGTGAAATGGTAAGGATGCTGGCACTACCCCATGGAGCTTCGCCGGTAGCTTTGATTCCCTTATCTCCTCCCGTTTTCATCACCGGGTGATTGGGTAAATAAGGAGTAAGATGTTTCGCCACACAGATAGGTCCCATTCCGGGTCCTCCCCCGCCATGCGGAATAGCAAAAGTTTTATGCAGGTTAAGGTGACATACATCAGCCCCCAGAAATCCGGGATTGGTCAATCCGACCTGTGCATTCATATTGGCACCGTCCATATAGACCTGACCTCCGTATTGATGAATGATCTCATTGATCTTCCTGACTCCTTCTTCAAATACACCATGGGTGGAAGGGTAAGTGATCATCAATGCAGCCAGTTTTTCTTTGTTGGCTGCAGCCAGTTCTTCCAGCCTGGTAATATCGATATTGCCTTTTTCATCGGAAGGAACAATAACGATCTCCATGCCTGCCATAGCAGCACTTGCCGGATTGGTCCCGTGTGCCGATGCAGGGATCAGTACCACATTACGGTGTGCCTGTCCGGTAGCTATCAGATACCCCCGGATCACCAGTAACCCGACATATTCACCGGTGGCACCGGAATTAGGCTGGAAAGAAACAGAATCAAAGCCGGTAATCACAGCCAGTTGGTGCGTCAGTTCTCCGATCAGTTCCTGATACCCCCTAGCCTGTTCCTCTGGAACGAAAGGATGTATATTTCCAAAAGCAGGCCAGCTAAGGGCAAACATTTCCGAAGCGGCGTTCAGTTTCATGGTACAGGAACCAAGGGGGATCATCGAGTGGGTCAATGATATGTCTTTCCGTTCCAGTTTCTTGATGTAACGCATCATTTCTGTTTCCGAACGGTATTTGTTGAACACCTCCTGTTGCATATATGTGTCCTTCCGGAGAAATATATCGTCGATACAGATTCCGTTTCCTTCTGAGAATTGCGGCATTTCTTTTCCTTTTGCTTCCGCAAAAATGTACACAATATCACGAATGTCTTCCAATTTAGTGGTTTCATCGATACTGACCAGAATACCATCGGAAGTATAAAAGAAATTGATCTCCTTTGCTTCGGATAATTTTTTCACTACTGCAATCACAGCCGGATTTACTTCAACATGAAGCGTATCGAAAAAGTTCCGGGTATTCAACTGATATCCTAATTTCGATAGCTGCCCAGCCAAAGTACAGGTTAATTGATGAATCCGTCCGGCAATGGATCTGATTCCTTCCGGTCCGTGATATACAGCATACATTCCGGCCATAGTAGCCAATAAAGCCTGAGCCGTACATATATTCGAGGTAGCACGTTCGCGCTTGATATGTTGCTCCCTGGTCTGGAGCGCCATACGCAATGCTTTTTTACCCTGAGCATTGATTGTCAAACCAATAATACGACCCGGCATATTACGCTTGAATTCATCACGGGTAGCAAAATAAGCGGCATAAGGTCCGCCATATCCCATAGGAATTCCAAAACGCTGTGATGAACCGACCACTACATCTGCTCCCCATTGTGCAGGAGGTGTCAATAATGCCAGTCCCATCAGGTCTGCGGCAACTCCCAGTCTTGCTCCGGATCCATGCAGCGTTTCGGCAAAAGCACGGTAATCACGAATGCTTCCATTCATATCAGGATATTGCACCATAGCGCCAAAAACCTGCGCATCGGACGTATAAGAGGCATAATCTCCCACAACAACTTCTATTCCCAATGGTTCGGCACGGGTAGTGATGACCTCAATGGTCTGAGGAAACATTTTCCTGTCTACAAAGAAACGGTTGGCACCGCTTTTCACTGCATCACGGGAACGGGAATGGAACATCATGATCATGGCTTCGGCAGAAGCAGAAGATTCGTCCAACATAGATGCGTTGGCAATATCCATCCCGGTTAACTCCACAACCATGGTCTGAAAATTAAGTAAAGCCTCGAGCCTCCCCTGGGAAACCTCCGCCTGATAGGGGGTATATGAAGTATACCAGGAGGGATTTTCCAGGATATTCCGCTTAATGACCGACGGTAACAGTGTATTATAATAACCTAATCCGATATAAGTACGGTAGATCTTATTCTTTGCTGCGATTTTTTCCAGTTTATCCAGATAATCCGCTTCCGTCATGCCTATGGGTAAATCCAACGGTTTTGACAAACGGATATCATCCGGTAATGCCTTTTTGATCAGTTCATCCATGGATGATACACCCACTGCCGATAACATTTGTGAAATTTCCTCTTCACGAGGTCCGATATGCCGGGATACAAAATTTTCCATTGAAATATATTTACTTATTTTTTATCAGGTTCAGGTATTGAATATACTAAAAAAGGGTCATCATCGCTAAGGGATGCAAGAATAATCTGCTGCCGTTCTTCATCCACCGTAAAATAACCCCAGCGGTCCAGCTTCATCTTTTGAATAGGATTTCCGTCCCAGTCATACTGCTCCACAAAAATATAATATTGATGTTTCTGCCATTCTTTACTTACATCATATGGCGTTCGTCCGCTATACAGGATATACACATAATCAGGTTGAGAGCAGATTCCCCAGTAATGGGTAATATTACCATCCATTCCGTCTACTCTGTACGGGGAAGTATCATCAAAAGTATTTCTTTCAAAATTAATGGTCCTGACCGAATCGGCATTCATATCCATGAATTTGACAATTTTAAAATACTTGTAGGCATATACCATCCTGTCTTTTTCCGTATTCACGGCAAAATCGCCCATATAAGCAGTCCAGCTTTTTTGTTTGGGGTTTAGGGAAAGACTGTAAATTTCCTTTACCTGTGTGGAATCTTTATTTATTTCCGTATGAAAAATGCTTTTTCCATTGGAAGAGGACTCTACATAAAGAAATGTATTGCCTCCAACATGTACTATCTGCTTATCACTAAACCATCCGCCTTTTTTATCTGTAAACTGCATATCCATCAACTGCATTTTCCCCGAATAATCCACTGAATACAACTGTTGGCTGGTTGATTCAAACACATAACAAAGCAGGTCAGGATCATCGGTTTTCACCAAATGCGGGTACATTAATTCTCCCGGACCTTTACCACTCCTCCCGAACGTTTTGATCAGCTTCAAATCCGGCAAACTGAATAACATCAACAAATCCCCGTTATAGTAACGGTTTTTTGCTATCAGGTAATTACCTTTTACTAACATTTCGGTTTCTCCAATTTTGAATATGGCTGTATCACCGGTTATATTGGTACCTGTCAGTTCTTTTATCCCATTAAACGGATCTTTCTCCTTATAAAAGGATTCACCGCTTATCAATGGAGAAACCATTTTAACAGTGTCTCCTTTTTCTTCATTGGTGGTTGTTACGTTTTTATTATCCTGCCTGCCGGCACATGCCGACAACAATAAAAACAAAATGAAGAGCACATGTACCTGTTTCATCTGCATAAAATTACTTTTAAAGGTCAGATAAATCCCGAAAGGACTCAGTTCATTACGATGAGTATACTCGTTGTTTATGGACATTTCATTTTACTATTTTATGATAATGAGCACACACAGATATTAGTGGCAAATGTAAAAGAAATAAGCAGAAACGAAAATGATTTTGATAAGTAGCCGTCATAAATTTATTTAACATTATCAAAAAAGCTTAGCTGAATAATTCAGTAAGCTTTTTTATACCTGATCCCTTAGATTTTCGAAAAAATTACCTCTACAATGACTATTAAATCTTAATTATAGCCTAATGGAGCAAAACCGGGGCCCTTATCTTCCACTTTTACCGTACCATGGTTTGTTTCGTATTTCGACATATTATCACTCAAAGCGAGCAACAAACGTTTGGCATGTTCCGGAGTAAGTATGATCCTTGATTTTACTTCCGCTTTAGGGATTCCGGGCATGATCCGGACAAAATCCAGAACAAATTCCGATGATGAATGTGAGATAATAGCCAAATTAGAATAAATCCCCTGAGCGATTTCTTCTTTCAGTTCAATGTTAATTTGATTTTTATTATTTTGTTCTTCCATAGTAATAAGGTATTTGATAAAACGAGAGTACCCCAAATTCAGGAGTACCCTCATTTTAATGATCTTTAGGCATCAATCCTGGCATATTTAGCATGCCGTTCAATAAATTCCCGACGAGGAGGCACCTCATCGCCCATCAACATAGAGAAAATACGATCAGCTTCAGCTGCACTTTCGATAGTCACTTTACGCAGGGTACGGTTCTCCGGATTCATGGTCGTATCCCACAATTGTTCGGCATTCATTTCGCCCAAACCTTTGTAACGCTGGATATGAAGTCCTGTATCTTTACCCTTGCCCAGTTCTTCAATAGCAGCTAAACGCTGTTCTTCCGTCCAACAATAAACTTCTTGCTTCCCCTTCTTTACCAGATAAAGCGGAGGAGTTGCTATGAATAGATGGCCGTTTTTGATCAGGTCATTCATATGACGGAAAAAGAAAGTCATGATCAGTGTAGAAATATGGCTTCCGTCCACATCCGCATCAGTCATGATAATAATCTTATAGTAACGCAACCCGGATAGATTAAGCGCCTTACTGTCTTCTTCTGTGCCGATGGTCACCCCCAGGGCTGTAAAAATATTACGGATCTCTTCACTGTCATAGATCTTATGCTCCATGGCTTTTTCAACATTCAATATCTTTCCCCTTAAAGGAAGAATGGCCTGAAAAGCGCGGTTACGACCCTGCTTGGCTGTTCCTCCTGCCGAATCTCCCTCGACAAGATAGATCTCACATTTTGAAGGATCTTTGTCAGCACAGTCAGCTAATTTACCTGGAAGTCCAGCTCCCGACATAACATTTTTACGCTGCACCATTTCACGGGCTTTTCTTGCGGCATGACGGGCAGTCGCTGCAAGGATCACTTTATCTACAATTGTCTTGGCATCCCTGGGATTCTCTTCCAGATAATTTCCTAAGGCCTCGCTTACAGCCTGATCTACAGCTCCTGTCACATCCGAATTGCCTAATTTGGTTTTGGTCTGTCCCTCAAATTGAGGTTCCGCCACTTTTATCGAAACAATTGCGGTCAATCCTTCACGAAAGTCATCACCACTGATATCAAATTTCAATTTTGCCAGCATGCCTGACTTTTCCGCATAATTTTTCAATGTACGTGTCAGTCCCCGGCGAAATCCGGCCAGATGGGTTCCACCTTCTATTGTATTGATATTGTTCACATAAGAATGTACATTTTCCGAAAAAGAAGTGTTATATTGCATGGCAATCTCCACAGGAACACCCCCTTTTTCCGACTCAACATTAATGATGCTTTCAATCAGTTTTTCACGCGTAGCATCCAGGTACTGGATGAATTCCACTAATCCTTTCTCCGAATAAAATACGGCTTTCCGGTATTGTTGCTCTACCTTTCCATTTTCATCGGTTACATCCATCAATGTCCGTTTATCTGTCAGGGATAAGCGGATGCCTTTATTCAGGAAAGCTAACTCACGTAAGCGTGCCTCCAGAATCTCAAAATTATATTCCACACTGGTAAATATGGAGCTATCCGGTTGGAAAGTAATAGTGGTTCCGGTCTTATCGGTATTGCCGACAACCTTAATATCACCTAAAGACTTACCTATCGAGAACTCCTGAACGTATATTTTTCCTTCTTTGTGGACTTCAGCCTTAAGATGTGTTGATAAAGCATTTACACAAGAAACCCCTACACCATGTAAACCACCGGATACTTTATAAGAACCTTTATCGAACTTACCTCCGGCATGCAATACGGTGAGCACAACTTCAAGAGCTGATTTTTTTTCTTTTTCATGGTAATCAACCGGAATACCGCGCCCATTATCTGTTACGGTAATAGAGCCGTTTTCATTAATGACCACATCGATATCGGTACAAAATCCTGCAAGAGCTTCATCAATTGAATTATCTACCACCTCATATACTAAATGATGTAATCCTTTCATCCCGACATCGCCAATATACATGGCAGGACGTTTACGGACAGCTTCTAATCCTTCCAGTACCTGAATGTTACTGGCCGAATAATCATTATTATTACCGTTGTTATTTACAGGAATGTTATCCATCTTATTATTTTGATTTTAAAAATTTACTTCTTTAATACCGGTAACAGATAATCAAATGGATCATCCGTCCCAGTCAGCGCAATACAAATATGTTACTTCAGGGTTATAATGAATAAGTAAACCCAACGGTTGCACTAAAACGTTTCGATGGATAATAGTTCCACCGATAATATTTAGACCCTGTGAAATTATTGAGTTTAAAGAAAAAAGAAAGGCTTTTCGTATAACGGTACTCAGCACCAAAATTAAAATCAAAAGCACTTTTTAATTTCTTATATTCGACGTCAGGTTCAAATGCTTTGGCATAACGTACTCCCATTCCGTACATATCAAAACTGAGTAAAATCTTATTATACAAATTATACTTTGCTGAAAATTCGGTCGTCAGCCCCGGCTTATGCCATGCATACTTTTCCTTAGATGGCTGGTAGTTATTATAATCCGCTTTTAGCCTTAATTCCAATCTTTCAATCGGATTATAGTACAATTCACCGGTAAAACTGAAAATACTCAGGTCATCAGTAACTATCGTAAAATAGTTACCGGCTTTGGAATAGGTAGTATCATTAACAAAAAGATGTTCTTTATCCGATGTGGTAAAACCTATCCGCAAATAATAAGAAAACTTAGTCGTCAACGAACCTTGTATCCCCGCATAAATCTGCATTTTCGTATTGGTAATCGGCACCGAAAGCCCTGGAGTAATGAATGGATTTTCTTCTATCAGGCTGCGGTATGTATTTGTTTTCAAATTACCGTCAATCCCTACAAATGGTATGAATATATCCTTAAGCAGGGTAAACTGGAATTCCACTTTCGGATAAATCTTATATTGCAAATTACCATCTCCTTCCTTATATGCAGAAATACGCATGCCTACTTCAAATCGGATACTGTCATTATCCATGATGAACCATGGATTGATACCCAGCGCAAAATTGTTCTTCAATGAATCAAAAGCATTACTTCTTGAATAATGTTCGAAATCGATATTGCCCCCGAACATATTGTTATCCAATTGTGCATTTATCCTTATCGTATTCTCATTGAATTTTCTTCCGGTGGGAATAGTATCCCAGTCTCCATGACTATCGGTTTTATTTCCGGCGTACTGATACCCGAGCTGGACATTATAATTTAATTCATCTGTTTTAAATTGCGATGAACGTATCCCGATATTGGCATCCCCAAAAATGTATTTTTTCCGGATATCATCCTTTTCAAGGGTAGTATCTATTTCGGTATTGTATCCGTAATTATATCTGGTTGCTCCTGAAATACCAGCATCTCCGTAAAGATAAGAACTACGGAAAAACTTCTGGCCGAACAATTTTGCTCCGGCATCGCTATATCCGGCCTCTACCCGTTCTCCATTTTCCAGTTTTACTTTTTCAAAATCAAATAACGATGCATCGTAATTCAGTATTGCTCCCAGGGCATATTCTTTATTACGCAAAGTGTTCAGTACAACTTCGGCATGAGGGCTGGCCGCGGTCTCAAACCCGACTTTGATATAACCACGGTGTAATTTCTTTTGTGGTAATGGCTGCAATTTTGCAGCGGTAATCGGAGTTACATCCAATCGCGTATCAATCCGCTTGGAACGGATAATATTTTCAAAAGCTGGTTTTACCCGGAATGTATCTTTAAGATCTGGAAGTATACTTATTTTCTGTGCATCCATCACAGATGGCTCGTAAGGACGTACCAAAATTAACTCCTTATTTAAATTATCAGTCTCCTGTGTATATGCAGGAAATATTGCAATCAATAACAGGAAACCGGTAATATAATATCTCAAAAATTGTACCATATTTTTTTTGCTATTTTTCTTATTTTTAAGAAGTTTCATCACATATGATCCCGAAAACCGGTTATTTAATTTCCACCTCGATGTCATCTTGTTCTTGTTCTTTAACAGCATTGGCTTTAGCCTCGAGAGTCATCCTTTTCTCGGTAGCTAATTCTATAATACCGTCGTCCTTTGACTCGTAATTTTCTATTACACTCTGCAAAGTATGTATCGCCTGGAATTCGTCATCCTGAGCAGCATAGATATCACTCAACAGGATAAAACTTTTAGCCATGTAATATTGATGCGGCGTATTTTTGGCAACGAAATCAAATACTTCGTCTTCTGCTTCTTTCAGTTTCTTCTGTTCCACCAGGATTTCAATAATATGGAACTTAGATTCAGCCCCTTCCATACTACTTACCTCAACAGCTACTTTCCGGTACTCTTCCAGTGCCGGTTCCAGATTCTTTTCTTCCTGATAAGAACGAGCCAATATAAACCTGGCCTCACGGATCATCTCCTGGGCAAGATCTTTATCCTTTAATACGTTTTGTGCGGCAGGTATAGCTTCTTTATAATTTTCCAACCTAAATTCACTACGCATCACCCCAATTTTAGCATCCAATACATTACTGGCAATTTCCGCTTCCGCTTCCATTTTCTTGTATGATTTCAATGCTTCCTCATATTTCCCCTGATTGAAATAGATGGCTGAGGCCGACATTAACGCTTGTTCGGTGAACATACTGCGTGGCGAAGCAATTACAAATTCGAAACCTTCCATCGCCTCATCTAATTTTCCTTCACGCAAGCGACAATCTGCCAGATAGAAAGTAGCATTCACCTTGAAGCTTCCATCCGGGAAACGGGAAAGGTAGTTATTTAAGCTGATTCCGGCTTTTTCACAATCTCCGGACATATATATATTTTCAGCAGCTTTATAGCTTAAAGAATCCTGCTCGCTGACACTTACATTGGCAAATGTGCCGAGACTATTGGTATAATTGACATATGCATCTATATCATTCATATCCACATATATAGTCCTTATTCCGGTAAGAGCACTTCTGGCTTCGTTAGAGGCCGGATAATCCGATATTACTTTTTTATAGTAGGTCAATGCTTCCGGCGTCTTATCCATATTATAATAGATCAGTCCCAGCTGTAACAACGACTTACTCACGTAACTGCTGTTCGGATGATCAACATTTAACTTTTTGAAGGAATTAATAGCCGACTGTGATTTTCCCAGCGTTATATAACTTTTGCCCATTTCAAATAAAGCATCTGCAACATATGATGAGCCTGGATATTTTTCAAGTAATTCGGTCAAGGTCTCTATTTTCTTTTCATGACGATCCACCAAACCATAGGTAAAACCTTTTTGGAAACAGGAATAATCGGGGGTCGATAGATTATAGCTTAATGCTTTGTCATAATTTTCTATAGCTACCCAATAGGCTGGTTGCATAAACCGGCAGTCACCAATACGGTTATAGGCATCCGCTACCGATTTAACCGGTGCATCTTCCATTACATTAACATACTTAAGGAACCAGCTCAACGCATCGGCATATTGTTTTTGACTGAACAACGCATATCCTAAACCGTAATTTGCCTGCTTGTATTCTTCAGCTTGTGATGCGCCGGGCATAGCGATAAATTTACGGTACAGGTCATAAGCCATGGGATATTGTTGGATGCGGTAATACGACTCGGCTTTCCAGTAATAACAACGGGCAGCAATCTCCTTGTCAAAATTAGCATTTAGCAATGATTTGTCAAACAACTCAATTGCCTCATCAAATTTCAGGTCATTAAACAATTCCAGACCACGGAAAAAAGCGACACGTTGATACGCCCTTTTTACTTTATCATCCTTTACTTTTATTTTTTCAATAGACTCCAACGCCAGTCTATAGTTACGTGTAGTTGTATATGCTGCTACCAGATAATTGTACGCATCATCCACTTTGTCTGAGTAAGGATATTTTATGATGTATTCGTTAAAGCTCCTGATCGCTTCGTTAAAAGGAGATATCAACAATTCATAACTCAGGACGGCAAAATTGAAATGGGCATTTTCCTGTGCATCAGGATCGAAATCCATCTTGGAAGCGGAAGAAAAAGCCAGACGTGCTTTCTGTTTATCTCCTTCCTTGATGTAACAATCACCGAGATGACATAATGCGTTTTGTCCCAGAGTGCTATTGCTTGAGGATGCTTTTTCAAAATACTTGATGGCATTGGTACAATCGCCCGAATGATAATAAGCATATCCTAACTGGTAGTTATCTTCTACCGTAGGGGTTTTACTCTTGATATAATGCTCAAGATAAGGGATCGACTCTTCATAGCGTTGCAACCGGTAATAGGATTCCCCGACAATGCGCATCACCTCATCTTTACGTTTCTCATTTACCTCATCCAGCAGTCCCGGCGCATATTCGATGACTAACTCATACTTTCGCTGGAGAAAATATATTTGAGAAATATAGTAAGGAACCACACTGGAAAAAGTTTCATCGTCACGTAACCGGAGAAACCCCTGTAATGCGGTCTCATAATTCTTATCAATATAATTGATGTGGGAATAATAATACAGGGCCGGAGTGGCATACTTGGAATCGCCATCCTTGATCTGATAAAACGAAGCACGGGCTTTTATATTATCATGCTCCATAAAGTAACAATGCCCCAATATAAAATAATACTCATCGGCCTGTTCTTTATCCAGTTCCCGTGGTGAAACCATTTCAAAGCGTTCTACGGCCTTTTTGTATCTTTTGTTGTTATAGTGGTACCGTGCCATCCGAAAGTTTGCCACAGGTGTTTTGGGATTATCCGGATTATCCTTGATAAAGCGTTCCAGCAAACTTTCAGCATCATTCTGGTTCAGCTCTATAGCACATAAAGCAGTGTAATATTGGGAATTCGAATAAACAAAACTACGGCGATCCGTAGATTTAGCCATTACATCAGCAAAACACTTACGTGCCGCAGTATATTTCTCTTTCTCATAGAGTTCCAGGGCTTCTTTATAAAGGGCATCAGGGTCGTACTGTTTTATTGTTTTTTGTGCCGATAATGGACCGTTATACAACGCCATTATTGCTATGATACAAAGTACGAATATTTTTTTTGACATATCCTGTTTTGAACGATTAATCATTGAACAAAAATCCCGTAAAGATACCTATTTTATCTGTATGAACCAACACCTAACCATGGCAAGTAATGAACATTTTGATGTTAATAAGTTGCCTCCTAAAAGAAAAGATATACTCTATTTTACCTTACGAAAAAATCAAGGACCAACTCATTTTCTAAATAAGCCTGTAAGCGGTCGCCTATTTTTACCGGCCCTACGCCATTAGGTGTGCCCGTAAAAATAAGATCACCTATTTTAAGGGTGAAAAAATTAGAGATGTGTGAGATAATCTGGTCTACTGTGAAAATCATATCCCGGGTATTTCCTTCCTGTACTGTCTGACCGTTCAGATCAAGCCGAAAATAAATATTTTGAATATCAGTGAAAGTTGTTTTTGCGATAAATTTACCAATAGGAGCCGAACAATCAAAAGCTTTGGCTGTATCCCAGGGAAGCCCTTTTTCTTTACTTTTTTTTTGGATATCACGTGCGGTAAAGTCAATCCCTACAGTTATTTCCGAATAATAGCGATGGGCAAAACCTGTGGATATATTTTTCCCCAAACGGTTAATTTTTACGACTATCTCGGTCTCATAATGAATTTCAGAAGAAAAATCAGGATAAAAAAAAGGTTTGTTATTCAACAGAAGAGCTGTATCCGGTTTGGTAAAAATCACCGGTTCCGGTGATAAGATATTGTTCATCTCTTCTATGTGTAGGGGATAATTCATCCCAACAGCGAGGATCTTCATATCTTACCTTATAAAATCGTCATCTGTTCCTGTTCGATCATTTTTTCACAATAATGACACTTAAGCGTAACTGGCCTTTTGGTGAGGACATAAAATTTAGTCACGATCTGTTCATTATTGGTAATGCATTTCGGATTAACACACCGTACAATACCCGAAACCTCATCAGGAACAGCGACCTCCCTTTTTTCCACCACCTTATAGTCACGGATGGTATTCAACTTTGCTTCGGGAGCCACCAATGCTATTTTATTGATCTCCTTATCATCAAAATATTTGTCGGTGATCTTAATGATTGCTTTTTTACCCAGCTTTTTACTATCAAGATTGTTGCCGAATGTGATCTGCGACTGTATCTTCTCCAATCCTAATATAGAAATGACTTTAAATAAACTCTGCGGGGGAATGCGGTCAATGGCCGTCCCGTTTTTTATGGCACTGACTACCAGCTCTCCTTTTTTCAATTCGCTCATAATCGTGAATATTTTAGCATCAAAGATAGAAAAAATCAATACTGATTCAAACAATCGATCATCAATCTTTGTTGACTGGGATAAGATGTTGCATATGTCCGTAAAAGGGGTAATCATTGAAATCCGTCCTAAAACAAATAGAATATGGGTAGTATTAAACAATACTCTTCCATTAACCTTTTTTACTTTTTAATATTCATCTATATTTGCACAGGTAAATTTCTTTATGAACAACGCCAAAACATTATCTATTGTTATACCTGCTTATAAATTGATAGAAAGTTGATAAACCAACCCGGAAATAAAGGAGAAGGAGCTGCCATACGAAAAAGCGTCGAGATAGCTCAAAGAGTAAATATTATCGCCGATCTTGAATACAATCCGGAAGAATACGAGGCAGGTATATCATACGATGGAAGACCTCATGCGGAAAATAAAAAATCAGATGGAAAGATGGTGTAAAAGCCATTTATTGAATTTCCATATACAATATTTCCAAAAGAAAACAGACGATGAAAAAAACGAACAAAAAACAAGGTAAAACTCTCTCTCTTTTTGAAAAACTAGATGCTCATTTCGACCGGAGACATCGTTTGTATATGATACTTATACTTCTCACGGCAACTGTATTTTCCATATTGATGTTCGATCCGAAAATCAATATGATGGGGGATGAATCGGATTATATCCTGTATGGGTATAAATTTGCTAAAAATTTCGAATTTCCACCACACAGGGGGCCTTTATATTCCATTTTCCTAAGCCCTTTCATTATCATTTTCGGAATAAATATAACTATGATGAAAATTTTATCGGTAATTTTGATCATAGCCTCGATATTCTTTTTATATAAAGCTTTTTATAAACGCGTACCTACCACCATTTTATACGCCTGTCTGTTGCTTTTGTGTATCAATGGAAGCTTTTTATTTTATTCTTCCGTAGTACTCAGCGAGCCATTGTTTCTTTTATTCCAATCATTACTGATCTATCTTTTTTGTAGTTTTTTTATCGGAGAACAACAGGATATTTCTTTCCGTAAAAAAACCGGGCATTTCTTTATCATAAGCATTGTGATACTTCTCCTTACACTTACACGTACGGTAGGTTATGCTTCCATAGGTATCATTGTTGTCTATTTCCTGTTCTTCAAACAATGGAAAAATGCATTACTATCCGTAACTACCAGTGTAGTTGTATTTGGTGTGTTCGGGCTGATGAAAAAATTAATCTGGCCTGCCAGTGGAAGTGCCTATAATTTTAAAATGTTTTTTACAAAAGATATGTATCATCCGGATAAAGGGATGGAAGACCTTGGGGGAATCATTACCCGGGTATTCGAGAACATAAACAACTTTCTATCAAGATATGTTGCCGAATTTCTAGGTCTAAAATCAAACATATTAACTTCCTCTGTTTTTCTTACTATTGTACTGGCCCTATTGTTCCTATGGGGAGGAATCGTTGCGTACAGGAATAATAAACCATTGTTTTTTACAGCACTCCACACCCTGGGGTTTTGTCTTGCTAATTTTGTCGTACTACATGCCACCTGGATGCAGGAGCGCATAATCATTTTATATTATCCGCTCATCCTTATAGTAATATATACAGGCTTTTATTATCTCCTTAAACCGAGAAGGAACATACAATTCCTGTTCATTGTTTTATTCGGGATCGTATTTTTCGGAATGCTCAACCGTACCATGGTCAAAGTGAAAGCCAATTCCGTTACTTTAAAAATGGCACTTAAAGGCAATACACTGTACAGCCTTACCCCCGACTGGCAAAATTATATACTGATGTCAAAATGGGCTGCGAAAAATATACCTAAAAATGAGCAAATTGCCGTAAGAAAATCCGGTACTTCAACCATATATACAGGCAGGGATTTCTATAGCATATATGCTGTACCGACTATTCCCAAGGATAGTTTAAAAAACTGGAAACCCGGTCCGGGAAAAACAGCTATTGTCATAGATCTTTCTTCAAAAAATCCCACTTTTTTATCTCCATCCCTGAAATACGTTACACGCGGAGAATTGAAG
Organism: Bacteroidales bacterium; assembly: GCA_031275285.1. Lineage (NCBI taxonomy): Bacteria > Pseudomonadati > Bacteroidota > Bacteroidia > Bacteroidales > Bacteroidales bacterium. The sequence goes on from JAISOY010000033.1 coordinate 16,224, forward strand.
ATGGTGGGTAAAGATGCTCATGTCAACGGCATTTATGAAATCAACATGGCAGATATAGCCCAGTTATCTGCTATACTGGAACAAAATGAACTGACCTACACGCTTGATTATGATAAATATTTAAAAGACCTTTTGAATGAGGAATCCGCTATCATACATTTTCCGGAGGCCATGCTCAACAGGTTGAAAGATGCAAATGTCAGGTATATGATCCTGGCTAGTTTAAGGCTGAATCCCAACCAAAATACAGGAAGCGTGATCAATACACTTCACAATTATGTAAGTATCCTTAACTTAAAATATCCCGATTTAGTTATAGAAAAATATAGTGTCGGAGATGTGGAGCCATCTGTGTTAATAGAACTTAATTACTGATTAGAACAAAAAGCATTTATATCGCCGGGCGATATGAATGCTTTTTGTTAATAAAACAAAATTCATCACAAAAAAACGATGAATACTGAAATATTATTTATAATATTGTACCCTGTCAAACAATTAAACGACCTTTAAATTATATTACCTTATGAAAGTGTATAATACAAACCAAATCAAAAATTTCACCCTCCTTGGTAATACCAGTTCGGGAAAAACCACATTGGCGGAAGCGATACTATTCGAAGGCAAAGTGATCGAGCGCCGGGGCGAAGTAGAAAACAAGAATACCGTGTCGGACCACAACGAGATTGAGCGGGAAAACGGCAGTTCGGTATATGCCTCGGTGCTCTATGCCGAATTCAATGAAAAAAAGCTCAATTTTATAGATCCTTCCGGTTCCGATGATTTTGTTAACGGAGCTGTAGCCGCACTTTCGGTAACAGATATCGGAGTACTCGTACTCAATGCTCAACATGGTATTGAAGTAGGTACTGAAATACATAACCGCTATCTGGAAAAAGCAAAGAAAGGATGTGTGCTGGTCATCAATCAGTTAGATCACGAAAAATCCAATTTTGATAAGGTAATTGAAGAAGCTGTCGAACGTTTGGGTAAAAATGTAACCATTATTCAATATCCTATAAATGAAGGACCGGGATTTGATTCTTTCATAGACATATTGTTAATGAAAAAATACAGTTATGCCGGAGGTAAATTAGAAATCTCGGATGTTCCGGCAGACCAGAAAGACCGTGCTGAAGACCTAAGGAACCAGTTGATAGAAAAAGCAGCTGAAAATGATGAAGGACTTATGGAAATCTTCTTTGAGAATGGTTCTTTGTCTGAAGACGAAATGAGAAAAGGGATTACCATGGGACTTATCCAACGCGGAATTATTCCTGTTGTTTGCGTTTCTGCGAAAAAGAACTATGGCGTAGCTCGTATGATGGAATTTTTCACCCGTGTGTTTCCCTCTCCTAATGAAGTACCTGCTCCTATAGACACAGTCAGTGGAAATGAAGTCAAATGTGATGCTTCTGGACCTGCTGCTGCATTTATATTTAAATCAGCTGTTGAACAGCACTTAGGTGAAGTAAACTATTTTAAAGTAATGTCCGGGGAAATTTCCGAAGGAATGGACGTTGTCAACAGCAAAACAGGGAACAAGGAACGTATATCGCAATTATTCGTAGTAGCCGGAAAGAACCGTACCAAAATAGCCAAAATGGTTGCCGGGGATATCGGTTCCACAGTGAAACTGAAGGGTGCACGCACAGGACAAACTTTAGCAGCTCCCGGAAATAATGTTGTATTTGCACCGATTCCTTTTCCGGAACCAAAATACCGTACAGCCATTAAAGCTATAAATGAAAGCGATGAAGAAAAACTGAACGAAGCACTTCAGCGTTTGAATATGGAAGATCCGACCATTTTGGTAGAATATTCCAAGGAATTGAAACAAACTGTCCTATCCGGCCAGGGAGAATACCACCTGAATATTCTTAAATGGCATCTGGATAATGTATATAAAATTTCAACCGAATTTATTGCCCCGAAAATACCTTACCGGGAAACCATTACCAAAGTTGCACAAGCCGATTACCGCCATAAAAAACAATCAGGCGGAGCAGGGCAATTCGGAGAAGTACATATGGTGATTGAGCCTTATGAAGAAGGACAACCTGATCCGACCATGTATAAAATCAATGGGAAAGAAATCAAAGTAACCGTAAGGGACAAGGAAGAACATATTCTGCCCTGGGGTGGGAAACTGGTATACTATAACAGTATCGTAGGTGGTAGCATTGACGCCAGGTTCATGCCGGCTATATTGAAAGGGATCATGGAGAAAATGGAAGAAGGTCCGCTCACCGGTTCCTATGCACGTGATATCCGGGTTACGGTATACGATGGGAAAATGCACCCGGTTGATTCCAATGAAATTTCATTCCGCCTGGCTGGCCGTAACGCTTTCCGTGAAGCATTTAAAAATGCATCACCCAAAATAATGGAACCGATATACAATGTCGAAGTATGGGTTCCTGCAGACCGTATGGGAGATGTAATGAGCGACCTGCAAACACGGCGTGCTATTGTTCAGGGGATGACCAGTGAAAAAGGATTTGAGAAAATCACCGCCCGTGTTCCTTTATCGGAAATGAACAGATATTCTACTTCATTAAGTTCTATCACAGGCGGACGTGCTATGTATTCGATGAAATTTGCCGAATATGCACAAGTTCCCGGTGATATTCAAACTGAACTGATCAAGACATTTGAAGCAGAAAGCGAAGACGAATAAAACAGAATAAACATAAAAAGACCTGCCTGATTATTCCGGCAGGTCTTTTTTTTATAACAACATACAATGCCCTATGAAACTTTTGCCGGCCTACATAACATCTGCATTCCTGTTTATTATCCTTGTATCCTGTAATCAGGCAACACGAAAAACAACAGCTGATACCGATGAGGTGTTGATGGATAGTATACAATACCGTACTTTCATGTATTTCTGGGATGGCGCTGAACCAGTCAGCGGTATGGCCCGCGAAAGATATCATGTAGATGATATTTACCCTCAGGATGATAAGCATATTATTACCTCCGGCGGAAGCGGCTTTGGAATCATGGCTATCATTGTTGGTATTGAGCGGGGTTATATCACCAGGGAACAAGGTGTAGAGCGTATGAACAGTATCCTTACATTCCTGGAAAATGCCGATACCTTTCACGGTGCTTTTCCCCATTGGTGGAACGGGGAAACCGGAAAAGCAGTCAGATTCAGCGAAAAGGACAACGGTGGCGATATAGTGGAGAGTTCTTTCCTTTTACAAGGCCTGCTCACTTTGCATCAATATTATTTCAACGGGTCGGATACTGAAAGAATGATAGCCGGACGGATCGATAAAATCTGGAAGAATATGGACTGGAACTGGTACAGGAATAGCCAAAATGTCCTTTACTGGCATTGGAGCCCGGATTATTCCTGGGAAATGAATTTCCCTATCCGGGGATACAACGAATGCCTGATCACCTATATCCTTGCAGCCTCCTCTCCTACACACGGTATTTCAGCTGATGTTTATCATGAAGGATGGGCTGAAAACGGATCCATAATCCATCCCCATCAAGTAGAAGGATATGACCTTCACATGAATTACCGCGGACTTCCGGCAGGTCCGTTATTCTGGGCACATTATTCATTTCTCGGGCTTGATCCCAATGGACTGGAAGATCAATATACCGATTATTTCCAGGAAATGAAAAACTACACGCTCACCAACCGGGCATACTGTATCCGAAACCCAAAAGGTTATAAAGGATATGGGGAAAATTGCTGGGGACTTACCGCCAGTTATTCCGTCAAAGGCTATGCGGCACATGCGCCTGTGGAAAAGGAGGACCATGGCGTCATCACCCCTTCTGCCGCCCTGTCCTCCATTGTATATACCCCGGAAGAATCAAAGGAGGTGATGCGTTATTTACACCAGGTTTTAGGTAAAAAGACCTGGGGAAAATACGGGTTTTATGATGCTTTCAGCGAGACGGATAACTGGTATCCAAAACGTTATCTGGCTATCGATCAGGGACCTATCATTATCATGATTGAGAACTATCGGTCGCAACTATTATGGAAACTCTTTATGAGTCATCCGGATGTGCAGGCAGGACTAAAAAAGTTAGGATACCAAAGCCCCTATATCAAATAAAAACCGCCTGGTCAACAATATCCTGACCAGGCGGCTTTTTATACTTATTTAGTGAGATTATTCCCCATTCATGGACCGAAGGAACTCCTCATTTGAATGGGATTTATTCAAACGATCCCTCATAAATTCCATAGCTTCCACAGGGTTCATATCGGTCAGGTAATTCCGCAACACCCAGATACGGCTCAAAGAGTCTTTGTCTACCAGTAAATCTTCGCGGCGTGTGCTGGATGCTGTAATATCCACTGCCGGGAAAATACGTTTGTTAGACAATTTACGTTCAAGCTGCAGCTCCATATTACCGGTACCCTTAAATTCTTCAAAGATGACCTCATCCATACGGGAACCTGTTTCGGTAAGCGCTGTGGCTAAAATAGTCAGGGATCCGCCGTTTTCGATGTTACGTGCAGCACCGAAGAAACGTTTGGGTTTATGTAGAGCATTGGAGTCAACACCCCCTGTCAGTACTTTTCCAGAAGCAGGTGCAATAGTATTGAATGCACGCGCCAGACGGGTAATGGAATCCAGTAATATAACCACATCATGACCACATTCTACCATACGTTTGGCTTTCTCCAAAACAATATTTGCCACACGTACATGACGTTCGGCCGGTTCATCAAAAGTAGAGGCGATCACTTCTCCACGAACACTTCTTGCCATATCAGTCACTTCCTCCGGACGTTCATCGATCAATAGGATCAATAAATATGCTTCAGGATGGTTTTTCGCTATAGCATTGGCAATTTCTTTCAATAAAACGGTCTTACCTGTTTTGGGCTGTGCAACGATCAAACCGCGCTGTCCTTTACCAATGGGAGAAAAAAGATCAACGATACGGCAGGATAAGCTTGCCGGTTCACCAGGTTTAACCAACATGAATTTTTCATCAGGGAACAACGGGGTAAGGAAATCAAACGGTATACGGTCACGAATATAATCCGGCGTACGTCCGTTAATATCTTCTACTTTCACAAGTGGGAAATAACGTTCCCCTTCTTTCGGCGGACGAATGGGACCACGTACAACATCTCCCGTTTTCAGGCCAAAGAGTTTTATTTGAGATTGTGATACATAAATATCATCCGGGGAACTCAGGTAATTATAATCTGCCGAACGCAAAAAACCATAACCTTCCTGCATGATCTCCAATACTCCTTCTCCTACAACAATCCCGTCAAAATCATAGGTCTTATCATAATATTTTCGATTATCGGGGATTCTGCGGCGTTCCGGCTCTAAAGATTCGGAAACCGGAGCAGATGACTCATGGACAGAAACAATCGTAGCAGGTTCTTCGGGTAATATATCGTTTTCAGGAAAAGGAATACTTGCTTGTATTATTTCGTCAGCCTCCTGTACAGGAGCTTCCGAAGTGAGGCCAGCAGCAGGTTCCTCTTTCATGGCTTTTGTTTCTTTTTGCTTTTTAGGTGCCGGAGGAGGAATAGGAGCAATGGCTTTGATCGCTTGCTGGTCCAGAATTTTAAAGATCAGATCCTGTTTTTTCATCGCTTCGACACGTTTGATGCCCATCGATTTGGCAATCTCACGCAATTCTGTCAAAAGCTTGGTATTCAATTCAAGAATATCATACATATAAATAAAATAAAAAATAAAAAATCTTAAATGTGGATATCGGGTAAAATATTTTGGGGCCTAAAAACTCAAGTAATTATAAAAATTTAAAAGAGTTGTCAGGAAGTTTTAAGGCATTTCTATTATCTAGAATTTTGATGCAAGTATATGCATAAGGTTTTAAACCACCAAAAAAAATGAAAAAAAAATAATCATTTAATTTTCAGGCGATATTCCATACCTTCGGTAATGCTATTTGAAAAATGAATATCTTTGTAATCCTTATTGCCTATAAATATGAACAGATGTTTGCTTATCATCGGTATTTTCCTGTTTTCGTCATGCACCTCAGAAACTACTTTTGATATTTTCGAGGCTGCCGGTAGTTGGTATTGCCATGAAACCAGCAACACTAACGGAGATGAATTGCTGAGTTACCAGGTCGTCATTGAACCCACAGGAGAATATACCTGTACCATTGACAACTTTACCGGAGAATCGGTAAAAATATCCGCCAATGTCTCGGATAGCTGGGCCATTACTATTCCCGAACAGAAAGTCGACGAAGAAGTTTATTGGGGAAGCGGTCAGGTAAACATCAAAAAGAAAACGATGCAATTAACTATGGCATATCGATACGGGGACATAACAATTATCATCACAAGTGATTGTGAAAAGGTAGAAAACTGATTCATTTGGCCGGAGAACGCATCATATTAGGTATTGATCCCGGAACCACCATTATGGGATACGGGCTGATCTGTGAAAAGACCAATAACCATGCTGATCTACTGGCCTTGGGGGTACTTGAATTGCACAAGTTTGAGGATCATTATACAAAATTGAAAACTATTTTTGAACGCACTATCGGCCTGATCGATCATTTCCACCCCACTGAGTTGGCGATAGAGGCCCCTTTTTATGGAAAGAACGTCCAATCCATGCTTAAACTCGGCCGTGCACAGGGAACAGCTATAGCAGCAGCGTTGTCACGCTCGCTGGACGTTTACGAATATGCTCCCCGGAAGATCAAAATGGCCATTACCGGACAAGGAAATGCTTCCAAAGAACAGGTGGCACTTCTTTTACAAAAAATGTTCAATATCATTGAAATGCCCCAGAATCTGGATGCAACCGACGGATTGGCCGCTGCTGTCTGCCATTTTTACCAAAAGAAAGTTTCTTCGGCTACTCCGGGTGCAGGTGCGGCTAAAAGCTGGAAAGAATTCATCAACAACCATCCCGGCAGGGTCCGGAAAACATAATTAGAAGAAATAATACTGTAATAAGACCTGCTATTGGAAATACCAACGGTGAATAATCCGCAAAACCTCCGGTATGAAAAGGAATACGTTACTTAAAATATGATCATTCGTTTTCTGTATATTGTTATGTATAAATGATTGAAACTATAAAATTCGAAAACTACGAACAAATATTTTTTTCGTAAAATAAAAATCTGCTAAAAAAGCCGAATATGAACTTCTCAACAAAAAATAATGAGCCTCCCAACGAAGAGCATTTTGCTATATTGGATTAACTTTGCATATATTTTATAGGCATATAAAATATGATCACGTAAATCCTTATTTAATATTCAAAGTGTTATTAATTTTGAACCCTCAGGGCTCAACGAAGTCAATAAGGAATTTTAATGTCGAAATTATATAATAATAGATATGGAGCATCGTAAAATTGGTGATACAGGTATGTCGGCCAGTATTATAGGATTAGGGGCGGAGCATCTGGATGGCAAGCCATACGGCGTAATCGAGGAAACCATACATGCTGCCCTGGAACAAGGCATTAACATTATCGATGTGTTTATGCCCGGCGAGGAAATCCGTAGAAATATTGGGAAAGCGTTAGGGAGCAGGCGCAAGGATGTGATCATACAGGGACATATCGGCTCGGTAGATCTAAACGAGAAGTACGATATAAGCCGGGATTTGAATGTATGTAAAAAGTATTTCGAAGGGTTGATGGAAAATCTCGGTACTGACTACATCGATGTAGGAATGCTATTCTTCATGGATTCGGATGAAGCGTTTGAACAAATCCATTCCAACGGGATCATTGATTATGTCCTGGAGCTGAAAGAAAAAGGAATTATACGCGCCATAGGGACCAGTTCCCACGATCCGGGAGTAGCCCGCAGGGTATTGGAAACAGGCATTGTAGACCTGATGATGTTCAGTATCAATCCGGCATTCGATATGACATCACCTGAAAAAAATGTGCTGGAAACTATTGAAGAACTGGAAAAGCAGCAATATGTTACGATCGACCCTGTACGTAATGAACTTTATAAGTACTGTGAACAACAGAATATTGCCATCACTGTAATGAAAACTTTTGGAGGGGGCAGACTGTTGTCGGCAGAGCATTCGCCTTTCAAAAAGGCCATGACACCCGCACAGTGCATTCATTATGCCCTGACACGTCCTGCTGTTGTGAGTACAATGATCGGGTGCCAGTCGGCAAAACAAATTGAAGAAGCCGTAAATTACCTGAATACCACCGCTGAAGAACGCGACTATATGGATATTATCAGCGGGTATCAGGGAAAACTCAGCGGGAAGTGCGTCTATTGTAACCACTGCCAGCCTTGTCCTGTGAATATCGATATTGCCCTGGTGAATAAATACCTCGATATCGCCCTGTTGGATACGGCAAAAATACCTCCGAGCATTATCCAGCATTACAGGTCGTTGTCGGCCAGTGGCGAGGATTGTACCGCCTGTGGCAGTTGTGAAGACAAATGTCCGTTTTCTGTCCCTGTAATTAAAAGCATGGAACGGGCAGCAGAATTATTGGGATAGCAGAGAGGAACGCTTACTATCATAATATGATGTAATCACACAAATCCATACTTTAGTGATATTCAAAATATGGGAAATTTTGAACCCCGCAGGGCTCAACGAAGTTAATATGGATTTTTAAATTCGAAATTATATATTACTCCAGTATTTTGATCTTTATGTTACGGTACCAGACATCATCCCCGTGGTCCTGAAGAGATATATACCCTTCTCGTTCTATGCCGCCGCAGTTACTTAACAGGTAATATGCATCTGTCCATCCGTTCACACTAAACTTGCTGTTTTCAAGCATCTTGATCCATTCGGGTGTCCAGAGCGTATATTGCACCACTTTTTTCCCGTTCTGGTAATGGGTGACTACACCGTTGTTCACAACGATCTTTGCCTTGTTCCATTTACCATAAGGCTTGGCATTCTGTGGATTAGCAGATATCATATCATACAATGATGCTGCTTTCCGGTTACCGTCTTTTCCCATTTTTGCATCCGGGTGGTTATCGTTATCCAATACCTGAAATTCCGGAGCAGAAGCAGCTGTAGACTGCCCCCTGATTTCCCGTACCAGGTAAAAAATACCAGAATTACCGCCCTGACTGATCTTCCATTCGATCTCCAGTTCGAAATTCTTGAATTTATGGGCGAAAAGGATGTCTCCTCCTCTACCCTGTTTTTTTGAATCGAATTTCAGGCATCCATCCTCGATGATCCATTTATCCGAAACATCCGAACGCATATAGCCTCTCCATCCTTTCATGGACGAACCATCAAAAATCGTGATCACCCCTTTTTTATCTTTCGCGAATCCTGACAGATCGACCTGGGGATTGTTGACTTCCGTATATTTTTCCGCGTATTCTTTAATCATTTGTTGTGCCAACAAGGGTTTGTCGGTGGTAATATAATCCACTCCCATGCCGGTGACCCGTTTCATCATCACGGGATCATTCACGGTCCATACATTTACGGATATACCTGATTGGTGCGCCTGATTGGTTAGATCGAGGTTTTTGTTAAAATGATTGAAATGATAATCAAGTCCGGATATACCCAGTTCCTTCAACTGCGCAGGAGTGGCATCGCCATTAAGATAGGCCACCTCTACTCCGGGACGGCGACGTACCAGTTCCTTAC
>JAISOY010000034.1 GCA_031275285.1 Bacteroidales bacterium
TATTTCCTGTTTCTAATAAGGCTTTATGGAAGGCAAAGGCATGATACAGATTGACCGGTGTTTGCCCTTTCATTCCGCTTTTCAGGTATTGATGCAGCAACGGACGATAATCGGGATGGGCACAGTTGTTTATGATGCAGATCGCCCGATCTGCGGGTGATTTTCCCCTTAGATCAGCCACTCCGTATTCTGAAATGATTACTTTGACAGAGTGTTCATTGTGGTCGGTATGGGATACCATGGGGACAAAAGCGCTGATATTTCCTCCTTTGGCTGTTGATGGAGTCAGGAATATGGAAATATAAGCATTACGCGTAAAATCTCCCGATCCCCCTAAACCGTTCATGATTTTGCTCCCTGTAATGTGTGTTGAATTGATGTTTCCGAAAATATCTGCTTCAATGGCCGTATTCATGGATATGATGCCTAAACGCCGGATTATTTCAGGATTATTGGATATTTCGGACGGACGTAGCAAGATCTTTTCTTTAAAAAAGGGGAGATGCAGGTAGACCCTTTCAATATACGGATTGCTCACAGTAAGCGTGCCCCCGCTGGCAAATGTGATACGACCCTTTTCCAGTAGATCGATAATGGCATCCTGAATAACTTCCGTATATACCTCGAAGTCGGGGATCTCTTTATTTTCACCCATTGCAGCCAGAACAGCATTGGCTATATTTCCGACACCGGATTGAATGGGAAGGAAAGATGGGGGGATGGTACCTCTTTTTATTTCCTTACAGAGAAAGGTCGCTGCATTTTCACCTATTTTCGATGTGATCTGATCAACAGGAGCAAAACCACCTCCGTCATTGGCGATGTTTGTCTCTACGATAACTATTTTAGACGGATCAACCTGTATATACTCTTTACCGATCCTTGACCTTACATGAGTGATAGGGATTCCGGTCCGGTATGGCGGATCCTGCAGGTCCAGCAAATCATGTATTCCTCTTAGTCCTTCAGGATGCCATTTATTTAACTCAACAATGACAATTTTTGCCATCCGGGCAATGGTTGGCGTAATGCCCACACCACATGTAGGGACAATTTTCCCGTCTTCGGTTATACCGGATGCCTCAATAATAGCGATATCCACATTACCGTAGAAACCATAACGCAGATCCTGGGCCAATGTGGAAAGGTGCAGGTCGAAATAGCTGATCATGCCGTTATTGATCGAATTTCTTATATCATTATTTGTTTGATAAGGCGTACGGAATTTGATTGCATTGGCCCTTGACAAAGCGCCGTCTATCTGGTCGCCGGTTGACGCTCCTGTGAAGATACCTATTTTAAAGGGATTTCCTTTTTTATGCTCTTCCTCTGCACGTCTGGCTATTTCCAAAGGAACTGCTTTAGGACATCCGGCATGTGTAAAGCCGCTGAAACCGACATGGTCGTTATTTCTGATGAGTAAGGCTGCTTCTGCTGCCGTCATTATTTTTAGTGCCATCTTTTATTTTTATTAGAATTTCCGTAACAAAAATAATATTTGTATAGGTTGTCTTTAATGACAATAATACGTCCGATTCTGCCAAAAAGATATTATCTTTGTGTTATCATGGATGATACAGTCAGGCATATCGTATTTTTGATGATACCTGATGCCACATTATTGGATATAACAGGTCCTTATGAGGCATTTTCCCAGGTGTCGGAATATTTCCGGGTAAATAAAAAGAAGCCGGATTTTGTGTATCAATTACACATCTTGTCCGTCAGCAGGGAAAAAAATGTTCGTACGGCTTCTGGAATGGTGATCCAATGTTCCGACGCTATAGAGACATTTGATGACCCTATTGATACACTGATCATTCCGGGTGTTCCCAATTCACAGATAGAAGAATATCAACTTCCTGAAAATGTCCTTCTGTGGATCAGGGATCAGTCACGGAAGGTTCGTAGGATCTGTTCCGTATGTACAGGTAGTTTCTTTCTGGCGGAGGCGGGTATTCTTGAACATAAGAAAGTGACCACCCACTGGGAAAAGTGTGACGTTTTAAGTCGTAATTATCCCCATATCCAGGTAGATAGTCATCCGATTTTTATCAGGGATGGACATGTGTATACCTCGGCAGGGATATCCAGTGGCATGGATCTGGCTTTGGCGCTGATTGAGGAAGATCTCGGCCGGTCACTGGCGTTGAAAATAGCCAGACAGATGGTATTATACCTGAAACGTCCGGGAAGTCAATCGCAATACAGTACGGTGCTGACGCATCAACAAACAGACCATCAGCCTATCCGGGAAATATGTGATTGGATCATGGAGCATCTTCATGAAGTGATCACAGTCGACCGTTTGGCCGACAGGATTCCGATGAGTCCGAGGAATTTTGCCCGGGTATTTGTTAGGGAAACGGGGATCACTCCTGCAAAATATGTGGATAAGCTAAGAATTGAAACGGCTTGCAGATATCTGGTCGATACACGCCTTTCCCTGAAGGAAATTGCAGTATTGTGTGGTCTCAGTTCACCTGACAATATGAGGAAGATATTCATTAAATATATCAGAATCTCTCCTGCTGGATACAGAAAGAACTTTGGAACAGCTTTTTAGAAAAAACCAATAGTCTATTTACTTATTTTTTTATCCACTTTAGTCGCTTTATGAGCAATTTCGGTTGGAGTGGAAGTACAGTTACATTTTTTGATAACTTTTCTTTATATGGAAAGCTAAATGTATAAACTATCAAAGGCTTTATATAAATCATAGTCTCACTATGAGTCAGTTCAATAATTCCGAATTGTTTCAAACTTCCAGTGCCAACATGTAATATTAAAGTAAGGCTATTTTTATATGATTTTTTTATGCTTATGACACTTTAAATCCATTTCCATAAGTATAATCCGTGTTCTTACTTATGATAGGTTGAGTGACTGGTTTTCAAAAATTATCCTGCCATTTATAATATTAATTTATGATATAGGATTTAGGATAATATCAGATTTTGAAATTTTGAATGATGTCTCGTTGGGTATTAAAAAATTTATTTCTGGCTTTATAATTATATTCAGAGATTGCAGTTGAACTTTTTATTAAAGAGTTCATCCAATTTTTTATCTCTTCGAATACTATGATGTCAAGTGAAGATATATAATATAAAGTAAATGTCTGGACCAGTGTGAGCTTGTATTTTTGAGTATTTATATATGAACAGTTTCCGTCAAAATTGATACCTGAAACATAAAAATTGACCTTGTTGTTCAGGGAGTTTACACCTTTGGAAGCGATTTCTTCCAGATAATCAATAAGCTGGAGCGATTCCGATTTCAATTGCCTTATTTCTTCGTGGGTTATACACCCAATGTCTTTAAAATGGGTTAAATCATTAATAAGATTCTGAAAGACCATTGTATCTATTATAAAATTCAGATTTCTAATCTGGTGGAGTAATTTCATCTGTTCATCCAGTTTTTCAAGTGCCAGATCCGGCGCTTTTACTTCTTGAAGGCTTTTGACTGATCTGTTGTTCATATATTGGTAAACCCATTTAAAAAAGTGAAACTTGGTTAAAGTTTCATATTGGTAATGGAATATAGTCGGAATCGTCCTGGCCGATGAAAAATATTCTGCAGATGTATCTGGTATGATCTCTTTTAAAAAAATATTGAATTCATCCATCATAAAATAATCAAGATCTTTTGGCTCAATATAATCTACCATTTTCATGAAAAACGGTCTGCTTTGTGCATGCCCGGCACTGGTAATATTATCTAAGGAAATACCGAGTTTTTCTGCAATTAATGTGCATTCTTGTAAAGTAAATGTCACCTCACCTCTTAATCTACGATATATAGCATCTTTTTCAATAAGGAGGATGTCCATAAGTTTATTGACAAGCTCAGAACTTTTTGAAAATTTTCTTTTAATCTCTTCAATAAATCGATCATTGGCTGAAGTTGATTTCATTATATTGTATATTAAAAAACTACTTTTTGTTAAACGCGCAGTAAAAATAATCAAGAAATAAAGGATTACAAGAATTTTAAAATAAAAAAGAAGGTTACAACTTTTACTATTATAGTAAATGCCGATATATTAGTTGAAATAATTACGTAAAATAAATGATTTAATTTCCATACTTTCATGAAAATTAATAAATTCATTACGAATTAAGAAAATAGAATTTTAGGATTTAAAATATGTAACTCCATTAAGCATTCGATATCCTATCGATAACCTGATTCTTGCGGGCTAATGGTGTTCCTGTAACTTCTATCGTTTCTATTCCAAAATCCCATATCCAATCAGTAAGCAACTCATTTATCTGATTTCTAAGTTCCGGTAATTCTGATTCGGGACATGATATTACATCCGGACTTTCAATAGGTACAAATACAAGCAGGTCGATTTCGGTCATGATGAGTTCAACCTTACTGTATAATGATTGAATATTTCCATGTCCGCCAATCGCTTCAATATATGCCATTATATCAATTGGGCACCTGTCGAAAATTACATTTCCATTGTTCCTTGAAATCTGTTTGATTGAATGCATTAATTGAGCTAGATAATCTTCGACAACAGGTATTTCGTAAAATAGATGTCCCGATTCTTCCAGTTCATAGTAAGGCTCTGGTATATGTTCGTAATCAGGAAGGGATTCGAGTAAATTTTCAATTAATGTTGTTTTCCCAACTCTATGTGCTCCTGTTATTGCTAATTTCATATTGATAAAGTTATATATACTACTAAAAACCTGTTCCTTTGCTTTGATATTCTTTTTTGATAACAACCATATACAGATAATGGAACTTTGAGTCTTTCATTCAGGAGCAAATTTAAATGAATAATACTTCAAAAGTACTTATTAAAAATGATTGAAAGGTATACAAGGCGTACACCCCTGTTGTACGTAGTCACAGGCTAAGTCTGTGACTGATAAAATATATCAGTTGGTCGGTGTTACTAACGCGAACATATTAAATGTAATAAGATTTATTCAGATGTTTGCGAATTATGTTTTTGTTCTTTGAAAATAAAGATTTGATGTGGGGGTAGATCAATACCAGTATTCTTCATGTAATCGGCAAAGTCAACCGGATACGCTCCTTTTCCTTAAAGAAATTGCGATATTGTGCGGTCTCGGTTCTCTTAACAACATGAGAAAAATATTCATTAAATATTCTCCTGCTGAATACAGAAAAAAGTTTGGAATAGCTTTTGGAGAAAAGTAGTATGTTTTGATCATATTGAAATGATAGTTTTTTTACCATAAACCGTTCAATTGTTCACTGATTATTTAAAGAAATTGCTTTACATTTGTGCTATATTGCATAGACGATGCAATAGCTATTAATTCTTTATTTTAAATCATATGAAAAAACTAATTTTAATCTGCTTGGTGCTATATTTTTCTTTGACTGTTTCTTTAGCTCAATGGTTGCCACAAAATGCTACTACTGGGAATATTTATTATGATGGTGGAAATGTGGGAATTGGTATAAATATACCCAATTCTAAATTACATATATATGGTAATACTTCAAATGAAAGAATATCAATACAAGGAGGACAAGATGATTCTAATGTAGGTTTTCAAATTCTTAATAAAAATGGTTCAGAACGATGGAGCATTGCATCTCCTTATAATAGAACATATTTACAAATCTTTAGAGGAGGATATGGTGATGTAATGACATTACATGATAATGGGTTTATTGGGATTGGCACTAATTCTCCAAAGCAAAAGTTAGATATAAAAGATGGTGGTGTAAGGATAAATTATGAAAATCCGACAGGTAATATATTTCAAGTTGATGATAATGCTCATTATGGTTTTGTTGTTAACCAAGAATTGAAAATTGGTATTGGAACAAATGTCCCAGAAAAGGAACTTGATATAAATGGCACATTAAGAGTAAAATCAGGTAATGGACTAGAATTTATAAGAATTGATAATGAGTATGGGTATAGTATTTGGGCAGATAATGGAGGACATTTCAATTTAGGACAAGGGCCTGCATCCAATTTGCGCCAGAATATTCATCTGTTTATAAATGCTAATAAAAGTTTTGTAGGTATAGGTACAACTTCCCCAGCCTATAAGCTTGATGTAATAGGCACAATAAGGGCACAAGAAATATTAGTCAACATGGAAGGCGCTGACTTTGTCTTTGAAAATGATTATTCCTTAATGCCATTAAACGAACTGGAAACTTTTATTAAGGAAAATAAACATCTGCCTGAAATTGCGTCTGCCAAAGAAATGGAGAAAAATGCGGTTGAATTGGGTAAGCTGAATACCCAGTTATTACAGAAAATAGAGGAACTAACTCTCTACACCATTGAACAGCAGAAAGAGATAACGGCTTTGAAAAAGCAAAATGAAGAACTTGAAAAACAGGGCGAACGCATTACGAAGTTGGAAAAGAAGCTGGGATTTCTTGAGTAAATTAGGAGTAATGGTATAGTGTAGATATTGACCAATAATTGACGAAAAAATATTTTTATGAGTACTTGCCCGTACCATTCAAATCCATTATCTTTGTCCCACTTATTATTGCGGGAATAGCTCAGTTGGTAGAGCATCAGCTTCCCAAGCTGAGGGTCGCGAGTTCGAGTCTCGTTTCCCGCTCAACAGAAGCCATGAAACCTTCTCATGACCATACGGGAAGGTTTTTGCTTTTAAGTATACCCATTGATTAATCTCTGTTGAATGAACGTAATTAATTCGATCAATGTGGCTTAAGGAAATAATAAATAGCACTGGGTGCTTATCATTTTTGAACGCTAATAATCGTATGGTATGAAATTTTTCCGTCTTTTTATACAGTTTTTGGTCGTCACAGCTTTGTGCTCATGTGGGAAAAAAGAATCATTCGAGACAGGGGATTTTCTTTTTCAGGATATAGATTGTCCGCTGTGTTCCAGTATCGAAAATGTGACACATGGTTACGGGTCCTATAATTTTTCCCATGTCGGTATGGTTTCACGGGAAGGAGATCAGGTGTGGGTGATTGAAGCGGTCGGAGACGGGGGTGTGGTAAAGACGCCTGTACAATCGTTTATGGACAGGAGTAAAGATGCCGATGGTCATCCGAAAGTACTGCAGATGCGCTTTAAAGAAACTTACCTGGGGATGATCCCGGAAGTGGTCAAAATCCTGGAATCATATATCGGGATGCCTTATGATACGGTATTTCTGCCGGATAATGACGCCTTTTATTGTTCCGAATTATTGTGGGATGCGGTATGTAAAGTAACACCGGAGCAATGTGTGTTTGTACTTCAACCTATGACCTACATCGATCCGGCTACAGGAGAAACAGATGCATTGTGGTTGGAATATTTCCGGGAAATGGACACGGAAGTTCCCGAAGGTATTCCGGGTATCAATCCGGGATTGATGTCCCGTTCCGATGCATTGATCCCCGTGAAAGAGTGGGGTAAGATCACCAAAAAGAAAACTCAAAATTTTAATTACGTGGTAGATAAATTTGCAGATTTACAGATACTTCGTTATGAAGTAAGCGGATTTGATGAACTGGCGCTTCCGCAGAAAACATTGTTATACTATTTGTCGCAGGCAGCCCTGGAAGGCCGTGATATACTCTTTGACCAGAATTGTCGTTATAACCTGGCCATCCGGCGCACGCTTGAAGCGGTATATGAACATTATCAGGGTGACCGTTCTACCAAAGAATGGTCTGCTTTTGAAGTATATCTCAAAAGGGTGTGGTTTTCCAACGGGATACATCATCACTATGGTGAGGAAAAATTCCTTCCCGAGTTCTCACAGCCGTTTTTTACCGGTGTAGTTAAAAATATTCCTTCTTCGGCATTGCCTTTGAAAAAAGGACAAACTGTGGATCAACTGTTGGAAGAACTTCTTCCCGTAGTATTCGATCCTAAGGTGATGGCTAAAAAGGTAAACCAGGCAGAAGGTGAGGATCTGTTGCTTACGTCTGCCAACAATTACTACCTGAACGTTACACAGGCAGAGGCAGAGGCTTTTTATGATGCGATGAAAGACCCGGATGACCACACACCGGTTTCGTACGGCCTGAACAGTCGTCTGGTAAAGGAAAACGGGAAGCTAGTGGAACAGGTCTGGAAAGTAGGTGGTATGTACGCTCCTGCCATTGAAAAGATTATTTTCTGGCTGGAGAAAGCAGCCAATGTAGCTGAAAATCCTCAGCAAAAGGCCGTGATAGAAAAACTGGCCGGCTATTACCGGACAGGTGACCTGAAAGAATACGATGAGTATTCTATTCTTTGGGTGGAAGACCTGGATTCGCAGGTTGACTTTGTGAACGGGTTTACCGAAACTTACGGGGATCCGTTAGGTTTGAAGGCTAGTTGGGAATCATTGGTGAATTTCAAAAACATCGAAGCCAGTAAACGTACGGAAATCATCAGTAAAAATGCACAGTGGTTCGAGGATCATTCTCCGGTGGATCAGCGTTTCAAGAAAGAACAGGTAAAAGGTGTCACGGCAAAAGTGATCACCGCCTCCATGCTGGGAGGGGATTGCTATCCGGCTACGCCGATCGGCGTCAACCTGCCTAATTCGAACTGGATACGTAAAGAGCATGGCTCCAAGTCGGTGACTATTGAAAATATTACCGAAGCCTACGATAAATCATCGCAGGGAAGCGGATTTGCGGAAGAATTTTATTGGAGTGATACTGAACGGGAGCTGATTAAAAAATATGGTTTCCTGACAGATAACCTGCATACCGATTTGCATGAATGTCTGGGGCATGGTTCCGGGAAGATGCTTCCGGGTGTTTCGGATGATGCATTGAAGGCTTATGGGGCAACCATCGAGGAAACACGGGCCGATCTGTTCGGATTGTATTATATTGCAGATCACAAGCTGGTAGAGTTGGGGCTTGTTCCGAATGATGAAGCCTATAAGGCTGAATATTATAAATTCATGTGTAACGGTTTGATGACCCAATTGACCCGGATCGAACCAGGTAAACAGATCGAGGAATCGCACATGCGTAACCGTGCATTAATTGCCCGTTGGGTCTATGAGAAAGGTAAAGCCGGAAAAGTGGTAGAGTTGAAGCAACGTGACGGGAAAACATTTGTTGTGATCAATGATTATGCTAAGTTAAGGCATTTGTTCGGCCAGTTGCTGGCAGAAATACAACGGGTGAAATCGGAAGGTGACGTCAGTACGGCCAAGATACTGGTAGAGACCTATGCCGTAAAAGTAGATTCCGGATTACACAACGAAATATTGGCACGTTACAAAAAACTGGATATTGCTCCCTATAAAGGCTTTGTCAATCCTGTTTACCGTCCGGCTTTCGATGAAAAAGGCAATATTACGGATGTCGTATTGGATTATACGGAAGGTTATGCCGAACAGATGATGCGGTACAGCAAGGAACACTCGTGGTTATAACCACTTTTCCTGCTTGTACCAATCCACACATGCTTCAATTCCTTTATCCAGGTCGTATTCGGCTTTGAATCCGAGTTCTTTTTGTAATGGTTCCGCATCACACTTCCAGTTGGTGGCGCGCATGATCTTGTATTTATCCTTGTTGAGGGTAGGGGAGATGCCGAACCATCCGCCTACTGTATCCAGTGTATAGGATAAAGCTTTGACCAGGAATAAAGGGACAGGCAGGTAAAGCGCTTTCTTTTTCAGGTGTTTTTTTACAATGGCTGCATATTCCCGGTTATCATACTCTTTTCCATCGGATATAAACCATGCCTTTTGAAGGTAATCCGACTCAAGGGCGAGGAACATGGCATTTACCAGATCGGTGACATACACGAATGTAAGATGCTGCTTTTTTGTACCCATGGCCGGTTCCAGATGGTTGTTCACCGTTTTCAGGAAAACGAAATAATCTTTTTCCCGAGGTCCGTAAACACCTGTAGGACGAAGGATCAGGTAAGGAAAATCTTTCAGCGAGGTAATGTATTTTTCTGCTTTTAGCTTACTGATACCGTATAAAGTATCAGGTCTGGGCGTATCCGTAAGCTTTACCGGTTCAAGCGTATTGGGGTCGCCCGGGCCGAATGCCGCAGCACTGCTGATAAATAGGAATTTCTTAGGGACAGTGTCACTTTCGATCAATGCTTCTACAAAATTTCGGGTATATCCATAATTGACTTTTTCGAAATCGGTCTTTTTGTTGCATTTGGTTACTCCGGCATTATGTATGATGTAATCAAACCGGCCGAGTCCGGCAAGTTCTTTTTTCAATTCATCTTTGTTACCCAGGTTCAGCTCTACCGTATGGGCTTCTTCCGGTAAATATTTTTTACTGCTGGTAGACCGGATACCGGCATACATATCATATCCCCTGCGGATTCCTTCCGCTATGATAAAACTACCGATAAATCCGCTGGCACCCGTAACAAGAATTTTCATGTGAATAAGATTTATTATACCATGTTACTCGTGTCCACTCGTGAGATCGCTCCGCTGAGTTCGCTCCATGAGAACGCTGGCGCTAAGTTTATTTTTTAAGGTCAGATGTATTACACCATAGATTATCATTACGGTTGGTGAACAGTAACGTTCATGGCTATTTCATATAGATATTCCGTAAATGATCCAACCGGGTGCAAATATACACATAAAGCCCTTTGGGGCTTACAGAAAGTTATAGAAATAAATGCTCCAGGTACCGGGCCAGTCCGTCGTTATCATTCGTGTCGATGACCTCGCATCCGGGAAGCGAATGACGTAGTGAAAGGTTGCTGTTGCCCATTAAAATGCCTTTTCCCACTGTTTTCAGCATATCATAGTCATTCAAGCTGTCGCCAAAAGCGATAGTCTGGTTCATGTCTATTCCTTTTTGTCTGAGTATCTCCTGTATGGCAGCTCCTTTTGATACCCCTTTCCGGAACACTTCCAGAAAAATCGAAGAAGAAAAGCATATGTTCAATTGATCCCCGAAACGATCGATGAGGGTTTCTTCCAGTTGAAAAAGTTTATTCGGGATCCGCCGGTACTCGAAACATACCCGGGTGATGTCGCCCATGATCAGGTGAAAAGGCCGGTCGATCGGAATAACGCCGGAATCTTTGTAGGCTTCCGTGACAATTTCACCGGGTTGATCGCAATACCATACTTCATCCTGAAAAACATGCCGGATGATTTCCGAATCAACTACAGTATGGATCAGATCATGTGCTATATCTGCAGGCATATTCCCGGAAAATATTTCCCGGTCTTTTTCATCGTGTATCTTGGCACCGTTACAGGTGATCAGGTATGAATCGAGGCCAAGCATCTGCTGGTAAGCCAATGCGTCGGGATGATGCCTTCCGGTAGCGATACAGATGAGCATGTCCTTTTCTTTTACAGCTTTGATTACTTCCTGTGTATATTTGGAAATAGTATGCTGTGAATTGAGCAAAGTGCCATCCAGATCACAGATAATAGCCTGGTACATTTATCTTACGTTAAAAACAGGGGTGGTAATGGTGTAATATTCCGGAGCATATCCGGGCTCAGTATACATAATATACCTGATCACGAATTGTTGCACAAAGGAACGGGTAGGTTTGCGCTTGATCAGCAGATAGAAACGATTGGGTGCTTCATACGGGGAATTTTTATTAAACTCGCTGAGTTTCATCCATGTATTTTCTCCAGAAGTAGTATAGGCAAATATATCGATGATATCATCCAGATTATCACCCTTATTATGTGTCATATCAAAATCATAATTACTGGACACGTAGATTTTGTCTATTTTTTCAAAAGTTCCTTTATATCCTGCCCGTAATTGTTCGCATGCAGCGTACGCCTGGGACATCAGGCAAAACGGTTGTTTTTTGGTATGCCGGGCATGGAATATCATATCGGTGGCCATGAACATTAAAGCGAGGCTGTCACATGGATACACCATATTGTCATAATCCTGGCTAATGGGGTTGAGATTCAGATAACCCTTATGTTCAAAATGCTCATCAACTTCTACGAATTCAACATTTTGTATATCAAAATACGGATCTACGTATAGATCCAGGCATTCGTTCTTGTCTTCACAACTGAAAGGAAGAGGAACCAATATCAATATGATGAGAAGTATTTTTAATTTCATTATTTATCACTTTACACTTAACCCTTTTTTATATACGATTTTTCGTTATTTTTGTTTCAAAAATGAACGAATAAGGATCAACTATATTATATATATGTTCACAAAGATATAACAGAATGCAAATAGAATCAAGTCAATTCCTGGAATTGTTGAAACAACGGCAGAGTGTACGGAAATATTTGGATACCCCTGTAGAAAAAGATAAGCTGGAAAGATGCCTTGAGGCAGCACGTGTAGCGCCTTCGGCATGCAATGCACAACCCTGGAAGTTTGTGGTAGTAAATGATCCGGAGTTAAAAGATAAGCTGGCCGGCTATACCACTTCAGGCCCGTTGGTACCTATGAATCATTTCACCCGTCAGGCGCCGGTTCTGCTTGTGATCGTTCGTGAAAGTCCCAATCTGACATCAAAAATCGGAACGATCCTCAAGGACAAACCCTATACTCAGATGGACATTGGAATAGTGGCCTTGCAGTTTTGTTTACAGGCAACAGCCGAAGGATTGGGTACCTGTATCGTGGGCTGGTTCAATGAAAAGAAAGTGAAAGAATTGCTGGGCATCCCGAAAAGTAAACGTGCTGAATTGATCATTACGCTTGGTTATCCGGCATCCGACCAACTACGTTCCAAGATACGGAAGCAGATGGATGATATTTGTTGTTATAATCATTATCAATGATAAACAACGGTGATGACATTTGAACAGATAATGACCGAATTAAAAAGCGGAAAATTCCGTCCGATCTATTTTCTGATGGGAGAGGAGCCTTATTATATCGATGTGATCACCGATTATATTGCGGAGAATGTGCTTCAGGAACATGAAAAAGCATTCAACCAGGTAGTTATGTACGGTAAGGATGCTAATGTATATGCTGTATTGGATGCGGCCAAGCGGTTTCCCATGATGTCGCAATACCAGGTAGTGATCGTAAAAGAAGCACAGAACCTGAAAGAGATAGATAAACTCCAGTATTATGCCGAGAAACCATTGAAATCGACCATACTGGTGCTTAATTACAAGTATAAAACGCTGGATAAACGGTCAAAACTATATAAGCAACTGGATAAAACAGCTGTTGTACTTGATTCTAAAAAACTGTATGATAACCAGGTGCCTGCATGGATCAGTAATTATCTGTCCGGAAGAGGGTATACGATTGCCCCTGCAGGTTCCAATCTGTTGACTGAGTACCTGGGAGCAGACCTGGGAAAGATTGTCAATGAACTGAATAAGTTGATGATTGTTCTTCCTGTTCATGAGAAGCAGATCACGCTGGAACATATTGAGAAAAATGTAGGGATCAGCAAGGAATATAATGTGTATGAACTGCAAAATGCCCTGGGTGAGAAGGACGTATTAAAAGCCAACCGTATCATCCGTCATTTTACACAAAACCCGGGAAATAATCCGATGGTGATGGTCATCTCATCTTTGTATGCCTATTTTGTGAAAATACTCACTTATCATTATTTGGCTGATAAATCCCAGGCTGCTTCTGCATTACGGGTACATCCTTTTTTTGTGAAACAGTATGAAGCCAGTGCCCGTAAGTATCCTGCCAATAAGGTGGTACAGGTCATTTCCATACTTCGTGAATACGACCTGAAATCAAAAGGTGTAGGAAACACATCAGCTTCGGACGGTGATCTGATGAGGGAAATGGTATATAAGATATTGCACTGATCACCTGTTGAATTCAAAATAAATATTCCCCTATAAAATAGAACGAGGGTTCACTTCAATTGAAATGAACCCTCGTTTGTTATGCAGTGAAGAGTTGTATTAACGTTTGCTTAATACATCAGCTTCGTATTTTTCGATGTCTTTAATGCATTCCAATCCGGAAGGCACATTATTGGTCATACAGAAATAGTTCCAGACAGCATTCCAGGGAAGCATTTTACTTTCTTCCAACAGGGCCAGGCGTTCAAAATAACGGCCTGAATCTTCGTATTTACGTAATTGAGCCAATGGTTCGAGCATAGCAAACATAAATGCTTTTTGCGTCGAACGCGAACCGATCACATATGCGCCGATACGGTTGATGGAAGCATCAAAGAAATCAAGTCCGATATGTACCTTGTTAACGGCATCCATGCGTACGATTTCCTGTGCAAAACTCATCAAAGCATCATCAAAAATCACAGCATGGTCACTGTCCCAGCGTATACCACGACTTACATGGAACATGAGCTCGTCTGAGAACAATAATAATGAGGATATTTTATCAGATACCGATTCGGTGGGGTGGAAATGTCCCATATCCAGGGTGATCATTTTGTTGCGTGAAATTCCATAGCCCATATAGAATTCGTGGGAACCAACTACATAAGCTTCACTACCCAGGCCAAAAAGTTTACATTCGATGCAATCTTTCATGTGTGCATAGTCGGTTTTCAATATAGCATCCAGTGATTCACAAAGAATCTTCCGGTAGTCGTAACGTTCTACCGTAATGTCTTTAGATCCGTCAGGAGCCCAGATATTGTGAATACTGGTAGACCCCAGTTCCTTACCCATATAATCACTGATGATCCGGCAACGTTTTACATGCTCGATCCAGAAATCCCGGATGGCTTTATCTTTACTGGATAATGTAAAACCGTCCGCTGCTTTTGGATGGGAGAAAAGCGTACAGTTGAAATCCAGTTTCAGGCCATTGGCTTTTGCCCAATCTACCCAATTTTGGAAATGTTTGGGTTCAATCTGGTCACGGTCAACGAGCTTTCCACCGAAATCGCCGTAAATGGCGTGTAGGTTTACCCGGTGTTTACCCGGAAGTAATGAAGTTACTTTTACCAGGTCGTCTTGTGCTTCTTTGATGGTACGTGCCCGTCCCGGGTAATTTCCGGTTGTGGCGATACCACCTGATAAGCCGCCATCAGGATTTTCGAATCCCAATACATCATCGGTCTGCCAGCAATGCAAACTCAATGAAATAGATTCCATTTTTTTTAATACCTCTTCAGTATTGACACCCAATTCGGCGTATTGCTCTTTTGCAGCTTCATAAGCTGATTTTATCAACGATTCTTTCATAGGTTTATGATATTTGATTATTATTTCATTAATTGAGGGAAAACAATGGACACCACGAGGATCAACAGCCCGATTACCAGGACGACGATTGTTTTCTGTCCGGAACCTTTCCATTCTTTCAACAGGATTCCCCAAACATTACTGAACAATACGTTCAGGGACATTAATATGCTCCAGGAAAAAGCCATCATTACGCTGTTGGGTTCGAAAAAACTTTGTCCTACACCTAATCCGAAAAACTGGGAATACCATAGTAATCCTGCCAAAGCACAGAATAGTATATTGTTGGCCAATACATTTCCCGATACGGAGAAATATTGTTTTCCGGTTTTGTTCTTGATATTTTGGTAAATACAATATACAGCATTGGTAAGAAAACCTCCGATGGTTACCAGCAGAGTAGTCGGGAGACCCGCATACAGTTCGGGGGCACCCATCTTCAGTAAGTGCTCTTTGATAGGGATTCCGGCATTTAAACCAAGGCTAAAGCAGGCACTCATGACTCCGGCCAGAAGAGCGATCAGTAAGCCTTTCTTCAGTGCAAAATCCTTGACGGCTTTCTTCTTTTCTTCTTCCGACATGTTTTTTGATTTCAGCGCGCCGGCATAACCGATTACAGCTATACCCGCTATGGCTATACTTACACCGATCAGCAGGATCAGTCCATCACCACGGAAAAGATTATCTCCTTTCAACAAGGCAGGGATCAATGTTCCGAAAGCCGAACAGGTACCCAATGCAAGCGATTGTCCCAAAGCGATGCCCAGATAGCGCATGCTTAATCCGAAAGTCAAGCCTCCGACACCCCATAAGGCGCCAAATCCGATGGTTTTAAAAATGGCATCACTACTGGCAGTAGAAAATATCCCGAGTAATGATTCGCCTGACGGTACGGCCATAAGCGCTCCCAAATACGGAAATAACAACCAGGCAAAGATGCCTTGTGTCAACCAAAAACATTCCCAGGCCCAATCTTTCACTTTCCTGATGGGAACATATGAACTGGATTGCCCGAAACTTCCGATGGCAATAATAAGAAGACCAATAAGTGTATTCATGTAAATAAATTTTAAGTTCAACACCCGAATCAATGAGTCAAACAAAGAAAGTTAAAATATCACGAAGAGCGTACCTGCAACAGTAAAAATTTACGCAACCGATTGCGCGATATGCTGTGATTTATTTGTGAGTAGTACGAATAAAACCAATAGTCATTTTATGGAAAAATAGAATTCCTGACGGTATAAAAGTAGTCAATGGATTGTTGGATATCAGGAATAGAAGAAGTCCAGTTATATTCGTATCTGATAGGAAAGAAACCATTGTATTTCTGCTCTTTAAGTTCTTTCAATATCGACTCAACAGGGCAGATACCTGTTCCCCAGGGAACATCATGGGCCTCTTTACCTTTTGCATTCAGGTCTTTTAGGTACAGGCTGAAAATATGGCCTTTCATTTTCCGGATACATTCGACGGGATCCATGCCGCTCCGGATCCAATGGCCGATATCGGCACATACACCAATGTAAGGACCGCATGACCCGACAATATTGAGTATGGCTTGAGGATCCGAATAGGGGGAAGGTTCAGGCCGGTTATGTATGGCCACTTTGATCTTGTATTTTGATGCCAACCGGTCAATGATGGGTATGTCTTCAGGCGCAGGCTCTGAATTGATCATTTTGATTTTCATGGATTTGGCAAACTTGAAGGTAGTTGTCCAATTCTCCCTGCCTCTCGGAGAAAAAACACCTATAGCTACAGTCGTCAGTCCATGATCTTTTAATACTTTTTTTATTTTATTTCTGGTTGCTTTATCCGTATTCAGGAAATCCAACTTTTCACTGGCATCAAATCCTTCCCCTAATCTTTGACCGTTGTATAATTCTATATATTTCAATCCGAGCGATTGGGATTTTTGGACTGTCTCCATGAATGTATATACCCTGAATGTGTATGCATGGAGACCCGGTTCCCACGCGGATTTTTCCGTTTTTTTTGCGAACCCTTGTGTCAGGGACAAGCATGTGATGCTTATGAGTAGTAAGAATGACTTTTTTTTCATCTGTTTCCGAAAATATTTCCTGATACCAGTATTACCTCGTATCTTCTTCCACTGATTTACCAGGTAGAAAAAGCTTCATTGAAGATATCGTCCATTAATTGTTCCAGTATTTCATCCACTAAGCCGGATTGTACAGATTCAAAACTTTGGCTACTGGAATATTCTGCGTAACGGGAGAATGATTTTTCATAGCTAAGCTCCGGTGAGACTTCATTGGTAAATTTTACCTTTACCGTTACGGTGAGCCTGTCTTTTGATGCGGTACCCGATGCCTGTACAGCTTGTGGTTGTACACTATAGCCTGTAATTTCTCCTTCAAACAATACGTCGGCATTGTTATTTACCAGGTTAAGGCTTGTATTGGCTTGTATCTTGTCTTTTAATCCTTCGGTGACCTGTAAGCTCAATCTGGGATTAACAATTTCGGCCCTGTTTTCAAAAAAGTTGACCTGGCATGTTTTGGCATTACCTACGGTTGCGCCGGTCATGTTAAAAGTAACCCTTCCACATGATAGAGAAAAAAATAGGGGTAAAAGTGCCGTAAGGATATATGATATTTTTATTTTCATGCTGTGATGAGGAACTATTCCAAATTATATTCTTTAATCTTCCTGTATAACGTCCGTTCCGAAATGCCTAACTCCCGGGCAGCATTACGCCGGCGACCGTCATGTTTTTCCAATGCTTTTTTGATCAGTTCAGCTTCTTTTTCGGCAATGGATAATGACTCATCCTGTATTTCGAGTGTGTCTTCGATCTCAGCATTGTTTTTTATCGGTACTACGGGAACGACAGATGTTGGTTGTGCATGTTGGGCGATCACATCTACATATGGTTTACTATACAGCTGTGTCTCCTTTAGGTTTTCACCCCGCATGATGTCTCCCACCAGTTTTTTTAATTCATTGACATCGTTACGCATATCAAACAGGATTTTGTACAGGATTTCTCTTTCCGAAGAGAAAGACCGTTCATCTTCTTTGCTGTATAAAGCGGGTAACTGGGATTGCGCCTGATTAGGCAGGTACTGCTGTAATGTATCTACGTTGATGGTACGTTGATGTTCTATTACGGAAATCTGTTCAGTGATGTTCTTTAACTGCCGTACGTTTCCCGGCCAATAGCAGGCGGTTAATTTGCGTTGTGCCTCCTCGGTCAGCTGGATGGCCGGCATATGGTATTTTTCAGCAAAATCAACTGCGAATTTTCTGAAAAGTAAATAAATATCATCCGTTCTCTCCCGGAGTGGCGGAACATATATCGGAACCGTATTCAGCCGGTAATACAGGTCTTCCCTGAATTTACCACGGGATATCGACTCGGGAACATTAACGTTAGTGGCTGCAATCACGCGTACGTTGGTTTTCATTACCTTGGATGATCCTACTTTGAGAAATTCACCTGTTTCAAGTACCCGTAACAAACGTACCTGGGTGGACATAGGTAATTCAGCTACCTCGTCAAGAAAAATAGTTCCACCATCTGCCACTTCAAAATATCCTTTTCTATGGTCAGAAGCTCCTGTAAAAGAGCCTTTTTCATGTCCAAAAAGTTCGGAATCTATCGTACCTTCAGGAATTGCACCGCAGTTTACAGCTATATACTGGCCATGCTTTCTTGTACTATTCTGATGAATGATCTGGGGGAAAACTTCTTTCCCGACACCGCTCTCTCCTGTAATCAACACCGATAAATCAGTCGTAGCCACTTGCATGGCAACATTGATCGCCCGGTTTAAAGCCGGTGCGTTACCAATAATACCGAAACGTTGTTTGATCCTTTGAATTTCGTCCATGTTACCTCCTACAAAGGCAGCAAATTTAGTAATTTTTTATAACAATACCCATGATTGATATTTCGTGAACGATCTGTTCATTTATTCAGGAAGGCAGTTGAAGGATCTTTCATTTGAAAATCATTAATGTAATAAAATACTTACTTCAATTATTAATTCGCATTAATCGTCAGAATATTATTTTTGCTGTGTGAATTCATTACTTGATTATTTCTATAGTTAATAAATCATATAAAATATAATATGAATCGAATATTGTTTTGTATATCCACCTTCCTGTTTTTGTTGTTCCCGGAATTATCAAAAGCCTGTACTTCTGCTATTGTTACCGGGAAACTGACGTCTGACGGCCGTCCTCTTTTGTGGAAACACAGGGATACCTCCGAACCGAATAACCGTGTAGCATATTTCGATGGCGGTAAATACAGCTTTATCGCTCTTGTCAATAGTCCTGATAACGACAGTATTGTTTGGACAGGTACCAATAGTACCGGATTTTCAATTATGAATACGGCTTCATACAACCTGAAAGATGATGATGTGGAAGAGATGGATAAGGAAGGTGAATTGATGTATAAGGCACTTTCAATCTGTAAAAATTTAAAAGATTTTGAAAAATTTCTGGATCAATACCCCAGGCCAATAAGAGTTGAGGCTAACTTTGGGGTTATTGATGCCGAAGGAGGGTCTGCCTATTATGAAGTCAACAATACCCAATGGACAAAACTCGATGTGAATGATCCTGAAGTGGCTCCGTATGGATTTCTGGTGGTGACTAATTTTTCATATACAGGAAGAGTGGATGAGGGTAAAGGATATATTCGCTACAATAACGCTCTGAAGATATTCATGGATCAATACCATCATGGCAATATAACTCCGCAATGGATTTTTAATGAACTTTCCCGTTCCTTTTATCACTCACTGTTGGATATCGATTTGCGGAAAGACCTTTCCAAACTAAGTAATAGTGGTTGGTTCATCGATCAGGATTTCATTCCGAGGCGTTCCACTTCGGCTTCTGTTGTTATACAAGGGGTAAAGAAAAGGGAAGACCCGGCATCGACAGTGATGTGGACAGTTTTGGGATATCCTCCTGTAGGAATTGCGGTTCCGCTTCTGGAAAAAAGTGGAAAAAACCTGCCATTCTACATGACCAGATCAGAGAGTTCTGATAACAGTGAGTTGTGTGATCTTGCCCTACAGGCGAAGAATCATGTTTTTTCCTTAAGCAGGGGTAGCGGAAGTCATTATTTTAATGCTTCATTACTTTTTAATGTAGACGATACTGGATATTCCCAGATAATGTCACAGACGGAAGATATTATCATTACTGCTTTCAATGCCCGAATGAAAAAATGGCGGAAAAAAAGAATTGATCCGGATGAGTTAAATGATTTTTATTCAGAATCGTATGATAAAATAAAAGGCGTGTATCATCGCATTAACGTCACTTTGTAATTTATTGATGGATCATTTTTGCTTCATGTAGTTCTTTATAAAGTGATTGCAGGAAAATAGTCGGTACTTTGGAAGAATGATTATCTTATTATAGAAAAACCGGTAAATCTCCCGGTTTTCGTGCTTTTACAAAAAATTAACGAATACTTTACTTTTTGCCTAAACAATTGGCAGGAATTTTGCGTTTACTTAAAATAAAAGATAATCACAGAAACAATGTAGCCAATGATAAGTACATTGTTTATAAATGTTTGAATTATGGCAGAACAATTAGATAATATTCCTCATCAGTTAGTAGATGAAATAACACAGGCTTTGGATTGTGATATGATTTGTTTCATGAACCCTGAAACACTTGAAGTGGAAGATGTGCCACATGACGTGTTAAGTGGAATGTATTATGATGAAACATTTCAGGAAGCGCTTGACCGGGTAGATCAATGGAAGGCATTTATTACCATTGATTCACCGGATACTGTTCAGGTAATGAAATCATTTGTAGATGAGTGTGTTCCATCAGGTGAGTTAAAAGAACAACTACATCAGGTCTTGTCTTTACGTCGTCCGGATAAACATTTTCGAAAGATTGTGGAAGATTCGGATTACCATGATAAGTGGGCAAAATATAACCGGAGACAGGTACGACAACATGTCCGGTCAAAATTAAACGATGGGATAAGGGTAAAGTCTGCCCTGCCAGGTATCTAACTCTTCCATGCGTTTTTCCAGCATACGCCAGAGTTCGACATTTCTGATCTTCCCCCATCCGGGGCCAGTCATAAATCGTGGCGGCATTTCATTGGCAAAACGCTCAACAACAATATCAGGACGTAGTCGCTCCAGGAACTTGATTGTAAAATCAATATATTCATCGCATCCGAACAATTGGAATTTTTCAGGTTGCGCGGCATATTGCTTTGCAAATAACGTATTGACCGGTATCTGTAGCTGATGCAGTTTAATGCTGTTGATAGGCAGCTGGTTGATTAAATGTGCTTCATCCAGCATTTCCTGCCTCGATTCTCCTGGAAGCCCGAAAATTAAGTGGCCGCCTACCCGGATATTCCGCTTAGCGGTTTCTTCGATGGCCTGTATGCTTTGTTCATAAGTATGGCCTCGATTGATACGTTCTAAGGTCCGGTTATAGCAACTTTCAATGCCATATTCCATAATGACATGATACCGGTTGTTTAATCCGGATAAATAATCGAGGATCGTTTCATCCACACAATCAGGCCGTGTTCCAATAACAATGCCTATAACTCCAGGTACGGATAAAGCCTCTTCGTATAAGGTCTGTAAATGCTCTAACGGAGCATATGTATTGGAGTAGGCCTGAAAATAAGCCAGGTATTGGTATGCCTTTCGGTAGCGCACTTTATGAAATTCAATTCCTTCCGATAATTGCCGGCTGACACTTTTTTGTGGTGTACAGTACGACGGATTAAAAGCATCATTGTTACAATAGGCGCATCCTCCCCGGCTGATCTTTCCATCACGGTTAGGGCAGGTAAAGCCGGCATCGATGGTTAATTTTTGTATTCTTTCACCATAATGTCTCTTGAAATATTCTGAATAAGAATTGAATCGTCGCTGATGTCCCCAGAGATACAAAGCTTAAAATGTATTTATAACCTGATGAATTTTCCGGATTGTTTTTTATTTTGATCTTTGGACCTGATGATGTACATACCGTAAGGCAAATTACCCGTACTTATTTCTACCTGCAGATAAAGGGTTTCATTATGCATGACAAAATACCGGCTAAGTTCATTTACCGGCATTTTTCGCCCGGAAAGGTCGAAACATTCGACTACTGCACTTCCCTGCGGATTTTCTATATAAATAAATACGACATCATTCCCGGGTTGAAAAATGACTCTCAGGTCCTGGCTGGAGAGATTCCAACCGGGCTCTTCTTTTATTTTCCCAAACTGACCTATTGCATGGATACCCAAAGAAGCATATGTTGGAGGTGTTTCCTCACTCAATGGCTTCCATATGCCACCTTCTTCTACGTATAAGGCTGAAATCCCTTCGTAAGGCCTTTTAACTGACTGATATAAAGCGAACGTATCTATTGCGGCGTACCCGATGGAATATCCGATAAAAAAGTCTTCCGTTAGTTCTACCGTTCGATTCAGGTACATTTGCATCGGATAATTACGGTATTCTGCAGAAATGACAGTGTCTAATGCCCATACCTCCCTTGTGGGGAATTCGTCACCGGTCCAGATAGAGAACCTTACCTGTGAACCTTTAGAATATACTTCTGCAATATCAGCCTCCAGACCTATGATTTTGGCAATGGTATCGTTTTTGAACTTTTCTGCGAAACCTGTCCAGGTTTTATTGTTGTGACCGGTTAATACACCCCATTTGTCTGAAGGTACCACTACCTTCTTTTCATTATTACCAATATGGCTGAGTGTATCACATTCATCTTCAAAAGATGCTATAGGATCGTATCCATATAGAAGATTCGTTCCGGTATTTTCCGGATCCAGCCATGTCTTCAGGCTTTCTTCAGGAAGATTATATTTGTTCCATTGTGTGTTGAATTTTGAGTAGTAATCGTTTATAGGATTAGTGCATCTGGCATCTCCTCCTGTTAAAGTTCCTACCATCAAATGGTTTTTATCAAATAACGGACTTCCCGAAGAGCCGTCTTCAGTGGTTCCTACATCCCATATTTTTACCCACCAATGAGCATTATCATCGCAAACTAATCCAATATCTTTGAATGTTGCTGTTTCCAGGGGATCATTTTCAACGGATATTTTCTTGACATCGCCCCTGGGATGATGAATGCCTATTCCGGAAGAAGGAGCATTATCCGAGCGGTTCCATCCTGCATAAAATGGCCGGTAGGCATCCGGAATATCCGTATTTAACTCCAGCAGGGCAAAGTCCAGTTCATGTTTGTACGCAATGAGGGTTGATCCGTGTATCGTTTTTGAAATAGGAGGACTCAGCAGATCATTGCAGGCTATTTTTTCATATCCGAAGCTGAAAACCGTTCCTGCTGCCATATCATCATCGTAAACGCAATGTCCGGCTGTAAGGATATATGGTTTCTTAATATCACTGGTTTGATTGACCAATACCCCGCTACAGGTTTGGGTTTTTATCTTCCCGTAATTATCCTTGAATGGAATCTGCATGTGTACTACCGACCGTTTCTCCCGTTGCCAGTGATTCCCGGTAATACAATTGATGTCCACATTGCAGCTGCCTGCAGCCAAAGATACTATGCCTGACGGTGAGGGACTACGGAATCCGTAACCGACATTTGATATCATGAAAGGAGAACCCGCCTTCTGATGTGTGGGGATATTCCATTCTATGATCACCATGTTTTCCGGAATGGATGCTACAGAAAGTACATTGTCGCGGTTATTATTCCGGGTATCGAAGGAAAATACGCTTGTTTGGTTACTGTCATAAACATGTAGTAGCATTCCTTCCTGCAAGTGGTAATTTCTGATCAACAGGTTTAATGAAAGGGCATTATCGGCAGCTATACCTATGCGCCAAACAAAGCCCAATTCCGGGATTGTATCCCATTGTCCGGATGTCTGTGGATGGATATCAACATCAATACCGGTCGCATATATCCAGGTTTTTAATGAATTTTCTTTCTCTTGTGCCAGAATTTGATCTATGTCTTCAACGGGTTCATCCAGAAGAATGAAAGATGTTAATGGAGGAATATTATGTT